>NZ_JABEPH010000204.1:0-10946 GCF_013004495.1 Rhizobium sp. SEMIA 4085 | reverse complement strand
ACAGCACACCGTGCAAGGAGGCCGCACAAACGGTGGCAGATGATTTCCTCCGTCTCCTGAATGGGGCGATCATCGGCGCTATCGACGTAAGTGGAGGCACGGTCGATTAAGATATCGAGATAGCCTCCGCGGTTCCGTGCCGGGATTGACCCGAACGGCACAGCGACAGAGGAATGTCATCCAGAGCGCCGCATTGATCACCACAGGAGCGGACGAAGATGGTATAGCCCTCGACCCGACCACAACGCTGCCCCCTCTCGCCTTGAAAGGAGTCGAACTACAGACCCGCATGTTCCAGATTGCAGCATTTCGTTTCTCTATGAAGATTGCGATGTCGGAGTTGCTGGCGACCTTCTGCTTGGGAGGCGGCCTTTTGATGAACCGATCGAACATGGTGCGATCGAAAGCATAACCTGCAAATCCTGAAGCTCTTGAAAGGATTCGAACCTATCGCGACGCCGTCCAATGGATTAGATATTTGATTTAGCGATGAAATTCTGAGCGGCTTCGGTCAGACGGCCAAATCCCTTAACTCAATCGCATTTCGCAAACTTTCAGTTATTGCAGTTACCGGCTGTGGGCACTATATTGGCGATATCAGGAGATATCGCCATGGCCAGCCAAATCGTTCACTTCGCCGGACTGTCGGATCGCGATCGCAAGGCAGCCTCGCCTCTGCCGAAACTGGGCGCAGGCGACAGGCTGGAACTTCATGTTCGTCATGAAGGCGGGAAGGAACAGACGCTCTCGATACCGCCCTCGGCCGCCGCGGCAGTTGAGGCGCTTTTGGCGCACATGCTGCGCGGCGAACGTGTTGCCGTGCTGGCCGAAGATCAAGAACTGAGCCCGACCGAGGCGGCGGCTATTCTCGGCATCTCTCGTCCCCTCGTCGTCCTGCGCATGGATCGGGGCGATCTGCCATTCCGCTACGTGGGCAACCACCGCCGTGCTCTTCTAAAGGATGTGCTCGGGCTGAAATCCAGGCTCGACGTCCGTCAAGCGGCGGTTGACGCGCTTGCCGAAGATACCGAGGACCTGATCCAGACCCATGGCCTCTAAACCGCCTGTCGCGGTCTATGATGCCTGCGTCCTCTATCCATTTCATCTGCGGAATGTCCTGATCCAGTGCGCCTTTGATGGCCTTGTCGAGGCGCGCTGGACCGACGATATCCACGGCGAGTGGATGCGCAATCTCGCCGCTAACACTCCGGGTTTGCCCATGGAACGCCTGGAGCTCACGCGCGACCGTATGAAGGCCGTCCTCCCGGAGGCGGACGTGGTGAATTATCGTCCGTTGATCGAGGATCTTAAACTAGCTGACCATGACGATCGGCATGTACTCGCCGCTGCCATTGTTGGAAAAGCTTCTACCATCGTCACATGGAACCTCAAGGATTTCCCGCGACGAGACCTGCGGCCTTACGGCGTGACGAGCAAGTCGCCAGATGATTTCCTGGCTGACCTTCATAATACGTTTCCCGAGGCGCTTCTTTCGAGTGTCAGACTTGCGCGGCTTAATCTGCGCAAGACAACGCCAACGGTTGAAGGTTTCATCGACGCGCTTCAGCAAAATGGGCTGAAGAAATTTGCAAGGATGCTCCGCCAGAACATCACCTCGCTGGACTGATCCGGATGATCCGATCAACTTGCCGCAGTCGTCGCCTTCATTGCTTAAAGCAGTTCTCGCGATGCCACCTGAGGAACTGGGGATGCGGCCGCTCGAAGGACTGAGCGAGGGGTTGATCACAGCGTCGCTATGCCATCCCCTCGACAAGATGCCAGCCGAGCTTGTCGACGTCATGCTTCGCTTAATCGATCGCCGCGACGCGCATTCTATCGAACAACGCATCGTTCCGTTTGATATTCTTACGCCAGAAAGTTTGTGGACATAAGTGACTGATGAGACCATCGAAAATCGCAACGGTGATCTGCCGATTTGATCGAGCTCCTTGATGCCTGCGACATAAGCAAGCCTCTGATCAGAGTAGCGGCTGTCAGCGCCGCTGCTGGCGCCGATTGCGGCCTCCCGGTCTTGGCCTGATATGCGTGTGCCGCTGACCGCATCGAAGAGATCGACGAAACGCAGTTAAGCGCATCAATTCCCGCTTCGCGCCGGCGGCTCTGGTGGTTTAGCGATAACTGGCCTGACGAGAGAAGGTCACCGACGTCTGTTTGGGCAGTTTCGGCAAGACTTCCGTCGGCTTTTCAGCTGATGGCATGCCAATAAGCCTCGCGCCAAATCGCGAGTACCGAGTGCTCACTGCATTATTGGATTTCTCAGTTGCGCCTGCCATTCAGGCTCGTTTGACCTCCCATGGGGTAACTGCCTGGATTTCCAGGTTCCAAACAATGGGCGATATCAAAGTGCCGAATCGATCTGCCAAGGAACGAACTCGACAGTTACCAAAAGCCCACCTGCTCGCTTTTGGGCCGCTCTCCCAGTGCGGTGGCGACGATATACCTATACATCTCGCGCCTTTTCGGTTCTATCGACGTGCCTTGGACTATGTCGCCGCAGGATTGGCTCGGCAGATTAAGCGCAGCGAGCGGTTGACCGAGCGACAGGCGCTCTTCTCGATTCAGCGTGAAAATCCGCAACCCCGTCGATTGGAATGCCGCCCGTAACATGCGGATGCGAGCTCTGCATAGAGAGTCCTGCCATCCTCATTGAGCGCGACGCATTGACATACTGCTGGGTTTATGAATACTACTTGGTATCTGAAAGTGGAGGAGAGCCTGGGACACCGCTACACACAAACCAGTTCGACGACTTCTGCTTCACAGAAAAACTCACAAAAGAGGCCGCGACTACCTCGTTCAAAAGTCGTAATTGGAGGAGGAGAGTATGTTTAGAAGAATCGCCATCGCGCTGACTTTGGTCGTCACGTTCGCTACTAGCGGATCGCCCATGTGGGCTCAGTCAACCGCACCTACCGACGATGACCTGAAAGTCACTTTACTTGGAACCGGCACTCCCACATTCAACATCAGGCGGTTCGGGTTTGCAAATCTTGTACAGGCCGGTGGCATGAACATTATGATCGACAGTGGCAGGGGCGCTGGAATACGCCTGTTCCAAGCCGGCGTGTCGCCTGGAGCCATTGAGGCGATCTTTCTCACACACCTCCATTCCGATCACATCACTGGCCTGCCGGATATCCTCGCGACGGGTTATCTGGGTTGGAAGCTCATTGGCGGCAGAAAGTCGGGCTTGAACATCTACGGACCCAAAGGGACCGCCGAGATGTCTAGGGGCCTCTCGATGTTCTTCGCCGCAGATTCCGCAATCCGTTCCGCCGACGAAGGACTGAAGGCTGAAGCAATGGGTGTGAATGCGGTCGAGATCGAGGCCGGCTTGGTGTTCGAGAAGAACGGACTGAGGGTGACCGCCTTTCCCGTGAACCACGGGGAGAAGATTAAGTCGGCTTTTGGCTATCGCATCGACTACAACGGACATTCCGTCGTCTTTAGCGGCGACACGAAATACGACGAGAAGGTCGTTGCAAACGCGAAAGGCGCGGATTTATTGATCCACGAGTTCGCGGCGTCCCCGCAGGATATGCTCGACGATCCCGTCTATCAGAAAATTCTTGACCACCACACGACGCCGCGCGAGGCGGGAAAGGTTTTTGCGGAGTCCGCAGCTAAGCTTGTCGTCTTCTCTCATCAGGGATTGCTGCCGGGCAAGAATGGTCTTCCGAGTTGGGATGAAGTCGTCGCGCAAGTGCGTGAGAGCTATACTGGAGAACTCGTGATCGGCGAAGACCTGATGCAATTCCAAATCGGACAAGGCGGTAGGACCATCTTGATGAAGGGGGCGGAATGGCCCCGATAAAGCGACTGCCAAGGATGGATTGCTCTTCGGACTAATTTAAACAGTCGATCGTTGCGCGCCCGGCCTGCCGACGCCAGGAATCAGGCGAAGAGAGTGCTGGGGCGCCATGCGATTCCGGGAAACCTCGGAGCGTGCGGCCCCCTGCGGACATATTCACTGAACCTTGGATTTGCGAAGGATTTTATGGTGGATCCGTTGCTTTTGTGGGCGCCCATCGTCGCGTTTGCGTCCTGTAGCGGTCGAAGGCCCGCAACATAATCTTGGACACATTGGCGGCCTCCGGGATTGCAACGAGGCTTAGTCACTCCGCCGAAGAACCCTGCATGCGTTCTCCAGTCCGCTCCGAAAATTCGATGAATTCTCGACGCACTTCTGTGGTCAGTCAGGCGCGGAAAGCCTCCAGCAGCGGATAATTGGCACGCGATTGCGGCCAGACCGACCAATAGACCCCCGACCCAGGCACCGATCTCTCCAAGATCGGCACCAGCCGTCCTTCGGCGATTTCACTGCCGGCGAGATAATCCGGAAGAAGAGCGACACCGAGACCGGAGATCGCGTCTTGTGTCATCGTCGCGAACTGATCGAAGAGCATGCCTGGCGGCGGCCCGGCTCTTGATCATCTATGCTGCCAGAACGCCGTTCGTCTTCGCCGTCCAAGTGGCGATGTAATCCATCAAGCTGGGAGAGAGGCAATCGTAAGGCTCGAGGTTCAGCTCGCGAAGGCGAGCGCGGACAGTGTCCATTTGCGTCGGATCGGAACCGCTCTCGATGATGGAAGACACGAATGCCGCAAAACCAGGGGCCGCCCAGCGCTCTTCCTCGAAGCGCTCCGGATGCAGAAACGAGAGACCCTTGAACGGATGTTCGCGCTCGACCGGTCCATGCATGTGAACGCCGCATTCCTTGCAGGCATGCCGCTGGATGAGGGCATTGGCGTCGACGACGGCAAGCTTGTCGCCATTCTCGATCACCTCAACGTTTTCAGACGGAGCGACTGCAACGATCGAAAAGGCCGCGCCCTTTGGCTTCCAGCACTTGGTGCAGCCGCAGGCGTGATTGTGGGCGATATCGCCCATGATCTTCACTTTCACCGGATTCTTCGTGCATTCGCAGACCAGCGTGCCTCCCGCAAAGGGCACCGCACCGTTCTTCAATCCGCCATCGAGATGGGGGTGTATGCCGATATTTGCCATTGCTTCTTCCTTCGGTTTTGCCGGACACCATGCCCGGCCTTCTGACGGCTTTGCGGCAGATCAGCGGTTGAACCGCTCAGGGTGCCGCTTCAAATGGTCTTCCATGAAAGTCGAAATGAAATAATAGGAATGGCCATAGCCCTCCTGCATCCGAAGGTTCAGGCGAATGCCCGCTTGCTCGCAGGCTCTCTGCAGCTCAGAGGGACGCAGCCCGTCCTCGAGGAACGCGTCTGCCGCGCCCTGATCGACGAGGAGCTCGGGAAAACGGAAGCCATCTTCGATGAGCGCACAACTGTCGTACTGCCGCCAGGCGCCTTCGTCAGTGCCGAGATAACGCTCGAAGGCGGGTCGAGACCACCCAGCCACCGTGGGCCTCGCAATTGGCGCGAATGCAGAGCAGCTGCGGAAGCGATCGGGATGCTTCAGGGCGAGCGTAATCGCACCATGGCCCCCCATGGAATGTCCAAACACGCCCTGGCGGTCCATGTCCGCCGGGAATTCCGACGCAATAAGATGGGGAAGTTCCTCCGAGACGTAGGAATACATGCGGTAGTTCACATCGAACGGCGGGCATGTCGCGTCGAGGTAAAAGCCGGCGCCACTTCCAAACTGCCAATTGCCGGGATCGTCCGGTACGTCGTCGCCTCTGGGGCCTGTATCAGGACAGACGACAATCAGTCCCAGCAGTGCAGCGGCCCGCCTGTATTCGCCTTTTTCCATGACATTGGCATGGGTGCAGGTCAGTCCCGACAGATACCAGACCACCGGGCACGGACGCTCTTGCGCTTGCGGCGGCAGATAGACGGCGCAGGTCATATCGCAGTTGCAGGTGTCGGAGCGATGGGCGTAGACACCTTGGGTTCCGCCATACGACCGTTCGAGCGAAATTGTCTTCATGTCATAGTCCTCAATTGCCTCCGGTTGCGCCGCAGTCCGCACGGAAGCGGTTTCAGCGCTTCAGAGACTTCATAAAGCTGCCGATATGCGGGAACAGTTCCTTGAAGGGCGTATCCGCTCGGTGCCTCATGAGAACCTCTGCGAACAGCTTCAATCCGATGGTGAACTCCGCCGTCTCATCGTCAGGCAGCAGCTGCTTTTGGCGAACTGCCGAGATGATTTTGAACAGGTCGTCGTGATTGGTGGTTTGGAAAACGAGAGCTTCGTCGGCAGTGGAAGGGACGTCGCCCTCCAGCCGCTCCACCGTGACCCGGTAATTGTGAGCCATTGGCGCCTCCTTACAGTTCGACGGCGTAGTAAGTGAACCCGCCCTCGTCCTTCCCAACGCCGGAGATCGCCTCATTGATCTTTTCCAACGGCCACACCATTGGCGACATGACCGACATGTCGATGATGCCCGCCTCGACCATTGCGGCGATTTCCATGCCTTCCGCGGCAGTGACCCAGACGGAGCCGATCAGTTCCATCTGCTCGTCCATCCACCACTTGACGTCGACAGGCAAAGGTCCAGACGTTCCGCCGATGTTGACGACGCGACCGCCCCGTTTGACGCCGCCCATCGCGTCCAGCATGGAGTCGAGAGGTGCTTTCGCGCCGAGCGTATCGAGCATGAGGTCGGCGCCGCTTCCGTTGGTCTGCTCTTTGACGAAGCTTCCCGACGATCCATTGACATTCGAAAAGGTGACGATCCGGTCGGGAGCGATCGCCTTCAGCCGCTCAAGGAGCTTCTCGCCCCTGGCGACGGCGAAGACCTTTGCGATGCCCATGGCCAGCGCGAACAGCGTGGCCCCGAGCCCCAGCGTGCCGGTCGCGCCGTTAATGATCAGGGTCTTGCCCATTAGCGGCCCGCATTTCTTGAGGGCGGCGTAGGAGGTGCCAAGATAACCAAGGCGAGGTCCTTGAACGAAACTCATACTATCGGGGATCTTGATAACCTGCGCCTGCGGAGCGAGCATGAATTCGCCGAAGCCGCCGTAAGGATAGCGCGCGAACATCTCCAGGCTTTTCTGATTGTAGCCGAAGTAGCCGCCTAGGGTCCAATGTTCGCAGGCCTGCGGCTTGCCCGACGAACAATGGTGGCAAGTGCCGCAGAATCGACCCGGGTTCACATACACCCTGTCGCCAGGCTTGATGTTGACGACCTGAGGGCCGACCTCATGGACGATCCCGCTGGGATCGAGGCCATGGATTGCCGGGCGCGGCGGGAGTGGCATCTGCGGATACCAGGTTTCCCAGTTGGCCAGGACGTTCGCCAAATTCGGAACCATTCCGCAGGCTTTCACGCGGACGACGACGTCGCTTCCTGTTGCCTTCGGCCGCTCAACTTCATCAATCCTCATCGGTTGACCAACGGAATGCAGGCGCGCAGCACGCATCATTTCCATAAGCTTTACCCTCCCAAACTCAGAGATCGCAACGTATTGACATCCTATATGGATTGTGAATACCGTTTAGTATCTGAAAAAGCAAGCGGGGATTGTCAACTATCCTCGCGAACGCGGCAAAGGTCGCTTCAAGGAGGAGACATGGACTTCGTATTGATTGACTGGCTCCGCATTCTCTGCGGCGCCTGGTTTATTCCTCATCTCATCGGCAAGGGACTGCACTACGAGAAGGCTGGCGGAACATTTGAAGCGGCTGGCTTTAGGCCTGGGAAGCTGTTCGTTGGGCTTACAATGGTTGCGGAGGTGTGCGCGGCCGTTGGCATGGTTTTCTCGATATACCCCCGGGTCGCAGCCCTTTTCGGCGTGTTGGTATTGCTGGGCGCGGGCTACGCAGTTGTGAAAATCAATGGCAAAAATTGGCGCTGGCAGAAGATGGGTCCCGAGTATCCGATTTTCTGGGCACTCGTTTGTCTTCTAACGGCTCTTGTGTGACGACCACCTTTGAGGTACGCCTCGGTGTCTGGATACGCACGAAACGGATTCGCGAATGGCACGACTGACACGTGAGCAAAGTCAGGCTCGAACAAAGGAAAAGCTTTTGGCCTCCGCTTATGAAGTCATGGCACGGTACGGCTATGCCGGGGCTTCGATTGAACGCATCGCTGAAGAGGCAGGCTACTCGAAGGGGGCGTTCTATTCGAATTTCGCCAACAAGGAAGATATCTTCTTACAGCTTCTTGCTGGCAACGCGGGTGGCGACGTCGTTCAGCTAACCGAGCTTCTCGGAAAACACGATGACCCAATGGGACTGATCGATGTCTTGGCGGCGTGGGCTAACGACCGCGGCGACGACCGCCGGTGGGGCATGCTGGCGATAGAGCTTCTTCGAATGGCCCAGCATGACCACACACTTGGAGACCGGCATGTAAAACTGTTCAGGGATCAGTGGGAAGGTGTCGGCAAGATTCTGATCGACAAGCTGAACCTTGTTCTGCAGCCGCCGTCGAGCCCATTCTACATCGGCGGTATCGTTCTTGAACTCACCTATGGCGGTATTTCGAGCTTCCTCAAGGACGGGGCATCCGGGGACATGGTCCGGGTCGTGCTGCGGGAAATGTACCGATCTTCACGAGCGGCAACGCCAGCCGCGCGGGCCACTGCCTAGCCTAAATTATCGGGCCAAAATGCCGTGAGAAGCGCACGGCGCCAGCGCGTGCGCTAAGCATGACCTATGGTTTTACGCCAAAAATTTTGTGTGCGTGCGAAAGACAAAGGTCTCTTCGCAAAGCAACTTGACATCGTCAATTTCAAAGACTAGCGTTAATCCAGAAACTATCTAGTATTCGAAAACTAGATAGTATTTAACCCGCACGTGGCGACCGCTGTTGAGGAGCAGCGGGTTATGGGGGGATCATGGACAAAGTCATCGCGATAACAACCTTTCGGAGCGCGTAAGCCCGAGGGTAAGAACCTGCCCGGTTTGCAGGTCGCACACGTCGGCGACGCGCCATTAAACACTCACAGTTCGGAAATCACTGCATGCTTGGATTTGGCAACTCCCCGCAGGAGGCGCTGGTCGCGTCCCTGCTCGCCCTGGCGCTGGTCGGCGTTTTAGCATCGAGCCTGATGCGTTGGCACGGCCTGGCCCGTCTCACCGACCTCCTGATGCCCGCAGCGCTGGTGGCAGCCTATTGGCTCACCTACAACAAGGTGCCGACATTCCCGCCTGTCGGTGCGGTCAACAAGGTGTTTTACGTGATCGCTGTCGGGACGGCGATCGGTTTTGCCGCTAAGATAGCGGCCCCACGCGCCGTGCGCTTTCTCGCGCTGCTGCAGCCAGTCGCGGCCGCATTCTATGTCGGTGCGCCGCGATTGGGGACAGCGTCCTGGGAAGTGGCGCTCGCCTCCGTCGCCGGAGTGGCGGTCATGGGGATGGTTTTCTTGCGCCGGGCAACGGGCGCAGAAGACGACGTGAAGCGGGGCGGCATCGTTGCCGTACTTGCTCTCGGCTTTGCACCGATCGCCCTTCTGGGCGCATCGTCTTCCTCGTTTCAGCTCTGCCTGATGTTTGCGGGTGGATGTTTCGGAATCCTGGTCATCCACGCCGCAAAACCTGCCTTCCGTTTTGGCGGCGCCTCGTCGATCGGCGCCTTGGGCGGCATGATCGCCATTGCCGATACCGTCGTGCTGATCACACGCAAAGCCGATCTCATCGCACTTGCGGCTCTCGCTCTCTGCGTCGTGCTGCCGGCATTTTCGGAGCGTGTCTACCAAATGTTCGGGCTGTCTCGGCCATTTCCGCGCCTTTTCATCCATGTCGTCTTGGCTGCACTGCCGGCCGCCGCGGCCTTTGCCATCGCATTGGTCGATTATGGATCAAGCTTTCCAGTTTAACACCAGGAGGAGAATGAAAATGAAATACCGACTTGCAGCATTGCTACTTTCGATGACGGCGCTCGCTGGCGCAGTGTCGCCCGCCCGGGCTGCGAAATTCGACATCGATCCGGTCCATTCGGGCATTGCGTTCTACATCGACCATCTGGGATTCTCGAAAGTGATCGGCGTCGCGCAAGAGTTCTCCGGCGCGTTCGATTTCGACGTTTCCAAGCCAGACGCCAGCAGCCTCGATGTCAAGGTCAGCGTCGCTTCGATCTCGACGAACAACAAGCAGCGTGATGGGGACATTCAGGGAGCCGACTGGCTCAATGCTACCGAATTTCCGGAGATCACCTTTGTCGGCAAGGAGTTCAAAAAGACGACCGGCAACAAGGGACAGATCGTCGGAGACCTGACGATAGCGGGGGTCACGAAATCCACGACGTTGGACGTCACGTTCAACAAGGAAGGCCAGAACCCCTGGGATAAGAGCCACGTTGTCGGTTTCAGCGCCACGACCAAAGTCAAACGCAGCGATTTCGGCATGAAGGCTGCACTCGGCATGATCGGCGACGAGGTCGATCTCGTGATCCAGGTGGAAGGTCGCGAACACCAGGGATAATACAAGACCGTCAGGTCGCCTCCCGACAAAGGCGCCGTCGTATTATCGCGACGCCTTTTCCGTTGAGGGGACCTCAGGCTGCTCGCGACCGGCCAAATCTGGTGATCGACCGATTGGTGCATCGGGCGTTACTAAAGATACTTTTTAGTATGCAGATGCGTTTCGGTATGTTAACGAAGGCCGGTGCGGCTGGAGGGTGTTGAAGAAGTTGCCGCGCCGACCTGAGGGAGAGCTACGATTTTCACGATTGCGAACTCGATCACGGTTGCTCCCGCTATGTTTGTCCGGGCGCGGCTACTCCACCTCGCTCCCTATTCCTCCGACATTGGACATTGATCAATGCTCCGTCGAGGCGGGCTTGGTTTTCATCGAAAGGAAATTCTAAATGGACGTTCGCGCCGCCGTTGCCGTTCAGGCTGGAAAACCGCTGGAAGTCATGACCGTGCAGCTGGAAGGCCCGCGGGCCGGCGAGGTTCTGGTCGAGGTCAAGGCGACCGGCATCTGCCACACGGACGATTTCACGCTGTCTGGGGCCGATCCGGAGGGCCTGTTTCCGGCAATCCTCGGTCATGAGGGTG
>NZ_JABEPH010000203.1:0-11027 GCF_013004495.1 Rhizobium sp. SEMIA 4085 | reverse complement strand
GCCGTAAGGCATCGGCCGCTGGCCGGGCGGTGGGGGGATCGACTATTTCCTGAAGATTGCAGCACCCGACATAGACGCCTACCAGCGGCTGATCGATGACCTGCTTGACCGGGAACTCGGCATCGAGCGCTATTTTACCTATATTGTCACGAAGACGGTGAAGGACGAGACGGTCCTTCCCGTTGGCGCTTTGATTGGTCGACCGTGAACGATCTTAAATCGACGGCCACCCGTATAGGCTGGATGTGAGTGAGCATCGGCAGCTCAGTCCTCAGCCACCAGACCCGCTCGCAACGGAAGCGGTTTCGATCATCTGCGATGCGATGAAGGCCGACAAAGTGGTCGGCGCCTCATGCCTGGTAGCGTCCACGCGGGCGAGCATTGTCGTTGCGCCACGGGCGAGAGCATTGATGGGATGGAACCGTAAGCCTGTGCAGGTGTTATGAGCTGACAAGCAAGTGTTTGCTCAACTCAATAGGGGATTTCCATGAATAATCTCATTTGGCTTGTCGGCGCAGTTGTCATCGTAATCGCGATTTTGAGTTTCTTCGGCCTTCGCTGATCGCAGCCGTCGGTGATGTGCTGCGGTTCAACCACGCCATTGCCGGCGTGCGGCAGCCTGCCGCGCGCACCGGCGTAGTGGCTGCCGGCTCATTTAAAACGGTGACGATAGGCGAAGGTTCAATCTCTGGCAGCCCACGGCGTCTGGGCCCGGCCAGGTAGCGAGGTCTCGACGGTCCAATTCAAAAGAGCAAAGCCGCTGCTGGCGGCCTTTGAAGTGTCGTCTGCTTGATACCCGGTTCTCCCCTTGAAGTGGTGTGTATCACCGTCCTCAGCTCGTCATTACCCGATGACCCAACCCCATGTCGGATTGTCATGCGCAAACCGGTGCGTAGACAGATCAGCCGCGGCACGCCGCAGCCTTAGTCAATCTCTCTCTTCTGGCCATCGGCAATGGACAATTTCTCGCCTCCGCCTGTGGGAGACTTACCCGTCGGCAATGAGGAGATAAATCATGACCGCGGTTTTTGCCCGCCCCGATTTCCACAATGCGCTTTCACGCCTCAAGGACAGGCATCTCCTGCGTAATCTCGCCTATATCGGCGGACGCTGGTCGGCGGGAGACGCCGGCAAGAGTTTCGAAGTCACCGATCCTGCTTCTGGAACAACAGTCGCCTGGGTAGCAAGTCTTGGGGCGGACGAGACGGCAACGGCGATCGGCGCGGCAGCGCGGGCAATGCCGGCCTGGCGCGCCATGCTGCCGCAGCACCGGGCAAAAATCCTGCGCAACTGGTTCGAGCTGATCCTGGTATCAAAGGAAGATCTCGCCTTGATCATGACGCTCGAGCAGGGCAAGCCGCTTTCGGAATCCTTGGGCGAGATCGATTATGCCGCCTCGTTCGTGGAATGGTACGGTGAGGAAGGCAAGCGGCTGAATGCCGAAAACGTCACCAGCCACCTTTTGGACGCTGAGATGATCGTCCGCCGCGAGGCGCTCGGTGTCGTCGGTATCGTCACGCCGTGGAACTTTCCGTCCGCCATGATCACGCGCAAGGCTGCGGCGGCACTTGCTGCCGGCTGCACCGTCGTTGCCCATCCCTCATCCGAGACCCCGCTTTCGGCACTCGCACTTGCCGAGCTCGGCGAGCGCGCCGGGATTCCGGCGGGCGTGTTCAATGTTGTCACCGGTGATGCGGCAACCATCGTCGGCCGCATGTGCGAGGACGAGCGCATCAGGGCGATGAGCTTCACCGGCTCGACCGGGATCGGCAAGCTCATTGCCGCTCAATGCGCGTCAAGCATGAAAAGGCTGGTAATGGAGCTTGGCGGACATGCACCACTTATCATATTCGACGATGCCGACATCGAGCGTGCGGCCAGAATTGCCATCGACGCCAAGTTCGCCACGTCGGGCCAGGATTGCCTGGCTGCCAACCGCATCTTCGTGCACCGCTCAATTGCCGATCGCTTCGCTGAGGCATTTGCACGCCACATCAAAGCATTGAGAGTGGCAGACGGCCTTTCGGCGAATGCCGATATCGGCCCGCTGATGCACGAACGTGCCATCGTCAAGGTCGAGGAACAGGTCTGCGATGCACTGAAGCGCGGAGCCAAACTGATCACCGGCGGTAAACGTCACGTCGCCGGCCGACTGTTCTTCGAACCGACGCTGCTGACAGACGTTCCTGCCGATGCTCTCATCATGCGCGAGGAGACCTTTGGCCCCGTGGCAGGCATCAGCGTCTTCGACACGGAAGACGAAGTGATCGCAAAGGCGAATGCCCCCGAATACGGTCTCGTCGCCTATGTCGTCACGGAGAATGGCGCCCGGCAGATGCGCCTTGGACGTGCGCTCGAATACGGCATGGTGGCGATCAACCGGGTGAAAATCACCGGCGGTCCCATTCCTTTCGGCGGCTGGAAACAAACCGGGCGTGGGCGCGCGGGCTCAAGGCACGGCATCGAAGCTTTCACCGAGCTTAAATACCTCTGCATCGACACGGCCGCCTGAGGCCCTCCCGTTTAACATCAAGGACAATGCCATGCTGGAACGAAGCAACGAACTCAACGCCTGGGACCGGGATCATTTCTTCCATCCCTCCACTCATATGGGCATGCACGCACGTGGCGAGACGCCGACGCGGGTGATCGGCAACGGTGAAGGTGTCTACATCACCGATACGAGCGGCCGCTCCAGTCTCGATGCCTTTGCCGGACTTTACTGCGTCAATGTCGGCTACGGCCGGCAGAAAATCGCCGATGCGATCGCCGAACAGGCAAAGAACCTTGCCTACTATCACGCTTATGTCGGCCATGGCACGGAAGCATCGATCAGGCTGTCGAAGATGATCATCAACCGCGCGCCCGAAGCCATGAGCCGCGTCTACTTCGGCCTTTCAGGGTCCGATGCGAACGAGACGAACATCAAGCTCATCTGGTATTACAACAACATCCTCGGCCGTCCGGACAAGAAGAAGATCATCTCGCGCTGGCGCGGTTATCACGGATCGGGTGTCATGACAGGTTCGCTAACGGGGCTCGAAGTTTTCCACAAGGCTTTCGACCTGCCGCGCGCGCCCATTCTCCACACGGAAGCTCCTTATTATTTCCGCCGCCCCGACCGATCGATGGACGAGGAGCGGTTTTCGCAATTTTGCGCCGACAAGCTGGAGGAGATGATCCTTGCCGAAGGTCCGGAAACAATTGCCGCCTTCATCGGCGAACCAATCCTCGGGACAGGCGGTATCGTTCCGCCGCCCGCCGGATACTGGCAGCAGATCCAGGCCGTGCTGGAAAAGTATGATATCCTCCTGATTGCAGATGAGGTGGTGACCGGTTTCGGCCGCTTGGGCACGATGTTCGGCTCGGACCACTACGGCATGAGGCCGGACCTGATCACCATCGCCAAGGGCCTCACCTCGGCCTATGCGCCGCTTTCCGGTACGATCGTTTCCGACAGGGTCTGGCAGGTGCTCGTCCAGGGCTCCGATCAGATGGGGGCGATTGGTCATGGCTGGACCTACTCCGCACATCCGATCTGCGCCGCCGCTGGGATTGCCAACCTGGAACTGATCGATGAGCTCGATCTCGTGAGGAATGCCGGCGAGACCGGCGCCTATTTTCGCTCGGAACTGGCAAAGGCCGTCGGCGGTCACAAGAACGTTGGTGAGGTGCGTGGAGACGGGTTGATGGCGGCTGTTGAGTTTGTTGCAGATCGGGACGATCGCAAGTTCTTCGATCCCTCGCAAAAAATCGGTCCGCAGGTGGCCGCTGCGCTGCTGGAGCGTGGCGTGATAGGCCGCGCCATGCCGCACGGCGACATCCTCGGTTTTGCGCCGCCGCTTTGTTTGACCCGGGGCGAGGCCGATACTGTGGTCAAGGCTGCCGCCGAAGCCATCGACAGCGTCTTCAAATCCGTCTGAAGGAGTGTGAGATGACCGTTGTTCCGAAGACGATGGCAGCCGTACAACTCGTCGGTCATGGCGGGCTCGACAAGCTGGTCTATAACGGGTCCACCCCTGTCCCGATCCCGGACGCAGGCGAAGTGCTCATCAAGGTCACGGCCTGCGGCATGAACAACACCGACGTCTGGGTCCGCCAGGGCGCCTACGGCACCGAAGACGACCCGTCGGCCGTCTCCACCTGGCGCAGGAAGGGCAATACTCTGACGTTTCCGCGCATCCAGGGGACGGATGCTGTCGGCCATATCGTCGCGGTTGGCGCCGGCATCGACGCAAAACGGATCGGCGAGCGGGTGATGGTCGATTTCTCGATCTATAATCGAAAAGACGATAGCCTTGCCGACATCGACTATATGGGTCATGGCCGAGATGGCGGTTATGCCCAATACATGGCGCTGCCTGCGGAAAATGCCCATGTCGTCGATACCGATCTCACCGATATCGAGCTTGCGACCTTCTGCTGTGCCTATCTGACCGGAGAACGGATGCTTGAGCGGGCGCGGCTTTCTGCGGGCGAACTCGTGCTGGTGACGGGGGCATCGGGCGGTGTCGGATCGGCGATTATCCAGCTCGCAAGAGCACGCGGCGCAATCCCGATTGCGATCGCCGGGCCTGGCAAGGAGCAGGCTGTGCTGGATATCGGCGCAGAATCAGTCGTCACCCGCGGCGATGGTGATCTCGTCGAAGCCGTCGATCGGGCCTCAGCCGGCCGGCCGATCGACGTCGTGGCCGATCTCGTCGCCGGATCGATGTTCAACGATCTTTTGAAGATCCTGCGTCCCGAGGGCCGCTATACGACGGCCGGTGCGATCGGCGGGCCGGTGGTTCAGCTCGACTTGCGGACAATGTACCTGAAGCAACTGGAGTTGCATGGATCGAGCCAGGGTACGCGCACCGACTTCCGTCGGCTCGTCCGCTATATCGAGGACAAGAAAATCCGGCCGCTCGTCGGCGGCGTCTATCCGTTATCGGATTTCCATCGGGCTCAGACGGACTTCATGGCCAAGAACTTCATCGGAAAGCTCGTCGTCGTCCCCGACTAATCGAGATTTGCGGTCTGGACCCGGCGCCCGCAGCTCTCGCTCTCGGCGCCGGCCGCTCCAATTATGATTTGCCCGCAGCGCTGTCACATGGCTGGGACGAATTTCCAAAACACTCCTTCCTGGCGATCCGTATAATACTTGAATTCGCACTCAAACTTCCGGCCGTAGGCTTTGGCAGCCTGCAGGCATTGGTCGCTGACGGGGTTCATCCCTGTATCAGGGGCAAACCAGTCCTCAAGCAGATCGTCCGGCACATATGTGCCGACGCGCAGCGGAAGAGTGGCGAGTACAACGTCCATTTCATCTGGCACCATGATCAAAGCCTCCTTTTCGGATTAACCGCGGTCGGATGAACCGGTTCCATGCTGCCTTTCACTACATCCCGCAGACCGCATCATGTCAACGAAACCAGCACCCTGACCGGCTTTGGCGGCCACCTTTCGACACTCCTCGGGACCATTGCGGCGTCGGCGGGCGCCCGCGGGTGACATCAGCATCGTCGAGCGACCGCACCAGCGTGAATTCCTGATGCGTAAACCGATGCGAATGCGTTTCGAACGACGCCAAGGACATGCTGCTTCATACCGCCGTCAAGATGAAAAGGTCGTGGTCGAGGACGCCGTCGCTAGGTCCCGACAGCACAGACATTTCAGCTCGATGCGCCCTCGATCCCGTCAGCTCTTTAGCGAAAATCGCCTCAAGGCTTGCGCTTCGCATCTGTCTCGCCCTAACGTTCCGGCGACTGCAGGATGTCGCGCGGGTTCGTACACGTCGTTGGCTGCGGAAATTGGCATCTGACGACAAGCAGGCCTACAGCCTTTGAACAGCCCGTCGGCACTGGCTGCATCTATCCTGAGATTCAATTCCCTTGATGAACATGGGGTGCCTTGATGAACATGGGGCGGTTCAGGGGCATGAAGGTTCCTGACCTCGTTGATCGCCCGAAATCGTCTTCCTCGAACTGCCGGAATTACCCATAGTGGCCACGCAGTTTCTCCAGGCGTCACATTCGGTTTTAGCTGCGTCATGTAATCACAACGAGATCGGTCCATTAAGACCTGAAGAAGGGGCATCGGCAGCGATGACGTATCTGAAAAATGGAGTGCTAATCGCAGCCGTGATGCTGGTTGCATTGATAACGTCCTTGCCGCCGGCTTTTGCCCAAGATTGTGAGCAAGAAACGTTCGAGGAGGCGCGATACATTGTTTGCACCCTGGAACCGGGGAAAGCAGAGCTGCGATTATTCTGGAAGGATATCGATGGCAAGCCTTACCGTTACTTCTCGAGCGTCGCCGACGCCGTAGGAAAAGAGGGACGAGCGCTGACATTCGCGATGAACGCAGGGATGTACCGCGCCGATTTTTCTCCGATGGGACTTTATGTCGAGGCTGGCCGAGAACTACGACCCGCCAATACGGCCGGGGGTGAAGGCTCAGCCGGTCCTCTGCCAAATTTCTATAAGAAACCGAACGGCGTGTTCTTTTTTGGCGACACAAGGGCTGGAATTCTCCCGACAGATCAATTTTTGAAGCATCGCCTCAAGGTGCGGTTCGCCACCCAGTCTGGTCCAATGCTTGTCATTCAGAACAAGCTGCACCCGGCCCTGATTTTAGGGTCGACCGACCGAACCCGTCGGAGCGGCGTGGGAGTCTGTGGCGGTGGCACCGTTCGCCTTGCCGCAAGCGACGACACGGTGAATTTCTATGATTTTGCGCGCCTGTTCCGCGATCATCTGAAATGCCCAAATGCCTTGTTTCTCGACGGTGGACGAGGAGTGGGAATTTACAACCCGAAGATGGGTCGCCATGACAGATCCTGGCATGGCGGGTTCGGCCCGATCCTTGGAGTTGTACAGTAACGCCACGAACAGCTACGTCTACGCGTGCGGTGTGCCCCCGATACATTTGGAGAGAATCTCGACAATGACGGCGAGCGGCGCAGTGGCGTCGATTACGACACCATACTTAGGAACATCCTCTTTCGTTGCATGCAATCGCGCAATCAGTACCGTTCGGCAGGTCGACTGCCAAACTCGCCTCCTGGTCTCCCGGCAAGCCGCCGGTTCAACGTGTCGAGATCGACGTCGAGAACGAAAACCCCGTCTAACAGATCAATAAAGCGGGAGAAATTTCGAGAACCGCCGCAGAAGAAGGAGATCGAGTTGCGTTAATCAGCGACCACGGATGTGACTTTATCTATATCCCAGATGTGGTGCTCGTGCTCCCATGTGACACTGTCCGTCACGGTCTCGTGAGCAAGCCCATCCAGCGGTTCACAAGTCTCGGAATCGCCTACATAAGACAACTCCCGGTCCCCGTGGATGACGTGGTAACCGCGCCGCCGCAGTTCTTCAGCCACCGTGGTTTTGCCGGTGCCGGAAACGCCTTCGATTAAATAGTTTCTTACACCCATTTTTCGCTCTCATTGATCCGTCCCTCATCGGCCGTCAGGTGTGACGGCGCGATTGCCTTAACACGCCTGCCCCCTCTGAAACGCCGACGAGCACCCAGGCGCGCCAGCGGGCATGAGTGGCGCTCGGTCGCTACAGTTCTGACGGCCACTTGCCGCCAAATACCTCATACGCGGGATCGTCGACCGTAGGTCCGTTTGTGGCGCGAGGGCGATCGGCTTCCGCCGGTGGTTTGCTGATCGTAGTTCGGTCTGCTCGGCAATCCGCAAGGCGTCGTCAACTTCTACGCCGAGGTAGCAAACTGTGCTTTCGAGCCAATTGCGGTCAGTAACCCGGAAACGGCATCCGATCATAGCCAAATCGCCGTTTCTTCCTTGGCGGTTCGGATGATCATCATGGTGAAGAAGCGGGCAACGTTGGTCTGGTCGCGAAACAGCCTCTCGCAGAGGGCGTCGAATTCTTCCATGTCGCGCAGGAGCAGCATCAGAACGACATCGGTTTCGCCCGTCACGGCATAGGCCTGTGAAACGGCCTCTTCGGAAACTGCGATTTTCAGAAAGCGGCGCATATGCTGCTCGCCGTGCAGCTTCAACTCGACCGTAATCAGGGCCTTGATCCTGCGTTCGGCTTTGGTGGGATTGAGGATCGCGACAATTCTGTCGATGATGCCTGATTTGCGCAGTCGCTGCACACGGCGCAGACAACTGGACGGCGACAGGCCCACTTCCTCGGCCATGTCGACATTGGTGCGCGAGGCGTCGCGCTGCATCAGATTCAAAAGCTTCCGGTCGATCCGATCCATTCTCGCAGCCTATCCGTCAATCACGCCTTTGCAATAAAATTGCTCAGATCCGCAATCATTGACCACAAATTCGAAGCGGCCGGGGCTAGCACATTGAGGCTATTGTACCGGAGGTCTCGTATGCCGTTCTTGATGCCCATTTTACGCAAAACCCGCGAAACACTCGAAATTTATTGGGAGCTTGTCCGGATCATGGTTCCCATCACGGTCCTGACGGAGTTGTTGGCGAGGATGGGAGTGATCAAGGCCGTGGCGCCCGCGTTTGCGCCTGTCATGGACCTGGTTGGCCTGCCCCCGGAATTTGGGCTGGCCTGGCTGACGGGAATGCTCGTCGGAATATGGGGCGCCATCCCGCTCATTTTTACGCTGGTTCCCACATCCTCGCTGAGTGTCGCGGACATCACGGTTTTTTCGGCGCTCATCCTCTTCGCGCATGGCCTGCCGATCGAGCAGAAGATCATTCAGAAGGCGGGACCGGGGATGATGGCAACGACGCTGCTGCGCATCTTTGGCGGCTTGCTCTACGCCTTTCTCCTGCATCATGTTCTGCTGGCCACGGGGTGGTTGTCGGCTCCCGCCAACCCGACCTGGATCCCGATGAGCGCCACGGTCGGTTGGCCCGAGTACTTCCATGCTCTCGGCGAGACCATGATCTGGATGCTTGCAATCCTTGTCGTTCTGTCCTGGAGCCTTGAGCTCCTGCGCGCGACCGGGCTGCTGGAACTGATGGTGAAGGCTCTATCGCCCATATTGCGCCTTGCCGGCATCCGCGGCGAAGCAGAGAAGCTCACCGCTGTCGGATTGTTCCTAGGGATTTCCTACGGTGCCGGTCTTCTGATCCGCGAGGCGCGGTCGGGCGGAATATCACCGCACCAGATCTTTCTGTCATGCGTGTTCATGGGCTTCGCACATAGCGTGATTGAGGACACGATCTTGATGATCTCGCTTGGCGCCGATGTCTATGGCGTTCTTGGAGGTCGTCTGGCCTTTGCCGTAGCGGCAACCGCAGCGATTGGCGCTCTGCTTGGCCGTCAGTCTAATGAGAAATTCTTTGCGCGAATATTTCGGCTGCCACACGCCCAGTCAAAAGGCGGCTAAGCTATTGCCTGCAGCGACTGCTCTGGACTCTTTCCCGCCGAGCCGTCGTCCCCTGTCGGCCTGAAGCGGCGATGCAAAAGAGCGGAGAGCCCGCACATCAACCGGTCACATCGCCATCAAGCCGGATAATGCTTTCATTGGTCTGGGCAGCTAGCTTCAGGAACCTGACCTTTCCTTTCCACGCCTGATGCTTGCGTCTCTATAGCCGCGGAATACGTAGAACGTCGCATCGCCATCGTCTTCGAACTGATGGAGGAATTCGAGTGGTACGCCTTCCTCAAAGACCCAGCTCGGCTCGATGTTGTAACCGACGCCCACCTTCGTCATGCGCGCCATGACCCGGCCATCCGGATCGGTCAGCGAGATCTGGTCCTCACCGGTCTTGTCCATTTCATCCGGCAGCGCCTTGTGGCGATCCCGCTTGCCTTTGATTGCCGCGATCTTCTCCCCGAGTTTGCCATCGCCGCGGCCGGAACCGCCGCCATTGCTGCTGGCTTTCTCCTCTTCCGCATCGCCCTCATCGAGCCGCTTCATGTAATCGGCCAGTTTCTCATCGGCTTCTTTAATGGACGTCGTCAACGCTGCCCGTGTGAAGTTGCGGTCCCTGTTGTTCACCGCCTTGATGCGCGTGCCATCCACCGCCAGAAGCTCTCGCCCGAACAGATCTCGCTGCCGGCACAGAATGACGAACTCCCGGAACACCTCCTTGAAGGCCGACCAGTTCACGCGGCGGAAATCGGCGATGGTGCGGAAGTCGGGCTTCAGATGCCGCAGCAGCCAGATCACCTCGATGTTGCGATGCGCCTCAGCCTCTATCCGCCGGCTCGACCGAACCCGGTTGATGTATCCGTAAACCTACAGCTTCAAAACGTCGGCCGGATCATAACCCGGACGGCCGGTCTCCTTCGCAGCCACCCGCACAAAGCCTGCGGCAGCAAGATCGAGCCCATCAACGAAAGCTTCGATGCGAGAAGCAGCAATTGCGCGCAATCTGTTCCTGAAAGATGTGCCATGGCAAATATTACCACAGCTCTGGAATCCGCACCGGAGCTTTGATCCGTCTCCAGAATTAATTTGACTGGAGGGCAATTAACCCCGCTGCCGTTGGACGGAAACCGCATTTGCGATAAAACGGCTCAAGGTGAGGCTCAAAATCGACATGAAGCCAACGAGCGCCTTTTTGTCGAGCCAGCGCTATTGCCTTCTCAACAAGACGAGTTGCGATGCCGAGCCTACGGTAGTCGGGATGAACGCATGTATCGAGAATGAATGCGTGGGTTCCACCGTCCCATGCTACATTCACAAACCCAATAATTATATCGCCATCATAGACACCGATATGGCCGAGACTGCGTGAGAGCATATCAGCGAGCGAGGCTGGCGCAGGCGCTCCCCATGCAGCGGACCAGAGAGGATTCAAATCGGCGGAGGAAGGGTGAGGGTTTATCTTATACTCCAAGATCAACACACTCCCTGCATATCACTTCCGGTATTTGCAATATACCCGTTTTCGGCATCAGATATACGCGTAGTTTTCAGACAGTCTGCAGGATTTGTGCGGCGAACCATCCTCGTGGAAGGGCAGCACCGGCCTACAGTGGCTTTCGGAAGAACACGACGCGCTGTGTCTCCTCAAATCCTAAAGCGGTATGGAGCGCATGGCTGGCTGAATTCTCAAGCAGCGCGTCAGAGCCAAACTCAACACACCCAAG
>NZ_JABEPH010000202.1:0-11074 GCF_013004495.1 Rhizobium sp. SEMIA 4085 | reverse complement strand
TGTCTGCAGGCAGTCCTTGGCGATTGACCGACACGCCGCAGTGTCCTGGAATTCCGGCTCCTCGGCGAGATTAAGTTTGTTGATGACCGCTTTCGCGATCGGCTCCGCCTGGATGATCGCCACCTGACTGGCGATTTCAGCCGCCTCGATGATGATCGTTCCAGTGAAAGCATCCTGGGATGCGATCCGGCCCTGCTCGGGATCCATGACGAGGCGGGCAGCCGCGAAGAAGAGCGGCGGCTGGGTGGCGACATAAGCACCGCCTGCGGCAGCGCCTATCGCCGTGAAGACGGCAAGTATCAAAGTGTGGCGCCGCAGAAAGCGCCATATGTCGCCGAATGATATATTTTCCGTGTCAGCTGATTGTTTCTTGCCGAACTGATCGCCGGGGACAAGCTTGCCGATGTCGTGAACAACCATATTGTTTTGCCCGATCCTCGAATTCATGTGATTTACTGCACCTGCGGAGGAGGATTGGCGGACGAAAGCATCGAGCCGTCCAGGTTTTTGGAGACATTGTAGCGAACGTCCAGCACATCCCCCGGCTCAAGCTCGGCACTATCCGGAACCGGAGCAGCAGCGCCCGAGTCACCGCCGCGGGTCAGCCAATATTCAAGCGGTTGCACGTCGACGGCCTGGAGGCTTTCGTAGCGTGCGACGGATGCGCCTGCGGCCTGCAGCAGCTGAACCGTCGTTGTGCGCTTCAACCGCACGTCTTCCAACTCCGCTTCTGTTACCTGCAGTTCCTGGCCCACCTCTGTCTTGCGCTGACCCTTCAGGTTCAGTGCTTCGCGTTCGGTCTCGTTCAGCTTCTGCTTGGCCTGCATGGACGCGACGACCAGATCGAGCTTGTCGCTCTGCATATCGGCGACGATGCGTTCGAGGGATGTCTTGCGGGAGGTGGTCAGGATCTTGGTGTCTACGAGTTTTGCGATGTCGACAAGCTCATCCTGGGCGATCTGCACTTGCCTTTCCTGCGCCACCATCTTCTCGTCAAGCACAGTGATCTCGCTTCGCAAGAGCTTCATGAGATCTGCTGCGGATTCCAGCTGGTGCCGCAAGGCGTCGGCTCTTGCCGTGAAGAGAGCGCTTTCGCTCTTCAGTATCTGGCCCACGACTGAACCTTCGGGGGCCCCGGTCAGTTCCGGAGGAAAATCCACGGAAGGCTTGTCGTTCAGCTCGGCAATCAGCCTGGCGCGGCGGGCCATGAGCTGTTTTGCCTGAAGCTCGAGGCGGCTGAACTCCCCGGCGTAACGAATCTGCTCGGCGTCGGCATATTCGCCGGAGCGGTCGGCGCGGCGTTCCCGTCCGCCAGCCATGGCAAGCGCTTGTTTGACGGTCAGTCCTGGCCGGAATTCGAACTCGTTCGGCCGCTCGACCGCACCGGTGACATAGACCATCGGATATTTGGCGATCTCAACCGAGGCGATGGGAGCGGTCGCAAGCCCCGTCAGTTTCTTGATCCTCTCACCGATCAGGAGTGCCGTTTCTTCCGTCGTCTTGCCGAGAACGGCAATCTCGCCGACCATCGGCATCGAGATATCGCCGCGCTGAGACACGGCAAATTCGCCGTTGAGAGCGGTCCATTCCTTGTACTCGCCCGTTGAAGACACCCATTCCACGACCGAGACCTTCATCCTCGTCTGCGATCTGATGCGGTAGCTGTCGTCTGCTGCATTGACGGCTTGTCCGGTGAAAGCGGTGCCAATGAGCCCTGCCGCCATGATGAAGCGGAGGACACGACGGGCGCCGGGCAATGCGGTTCTTGAATTGCGTACGGCAGCAATGGGCATGGCGCGACTTGTTCTCCTCGTGATTCTCCAGCGGGCAAACCGCCGAATTCCGATGATGCGCCTAATGCAATTCGAGTAAATCCACCGCGACGCAGCCTGCTTTAGTCCAATCTGAGGAAGACGGAGTAGAAAACCACCGGCCGCTTCCTCCAGTTGCGGTATCTCCGGCCAAGTGTCCGCTCCACATAGGTCTTTCGGCCGTGGCTCTACACCGTTTTAGGGCCGTTGCAGGCCAATCTAGGCTCTGTGGAATGTCCCCCGCTTCAACGATGATGGTCCGACTGGTTGGCGAAGGAGACATCATGCGTGTCGCGATTGTTCATTACTGGCTGGTTTCGATGCGCGGCGGCGAGAAGGTCGTCGAGGCCCTCTGCGACATGTTCCCAGACGCCGACATCTTCACCCTCGTTTACGATGAAAGCCGTGTCTCGGAGAAAATAAGGGGGCATGTCGTCAAGACGTCGTTTCTGCAGCGCCTGCCGGGTGCCGTCAGGCATTATCAGTCGCTGCTTCCACTGATGCCCTTCGCGCTCGAAAGCCTCGATCTCAGCGGATACGACCTGATCATCTCAAGCGAATCCGGCCCCGCCAAAGGCATTATTGCTCCGCCGCATTCGACACATGTCTGCTACTGCCATTCGCCGATGCGCTATATCTGGGACCACTATCACGTCTATCGTTCGCATGCCGGCCTCGCTTCCAGAATGATGCTTCCGGTGATCGCCCCGCTTTTGCGGTCCTGGGATGTCAGCACCAGCATGCGCGTCGACCGTTTCGTCGCGAATTCGCACCATGTGAAAGCGCGCATCGGCAAGTATTACGGACGCTCCGCCACGGTCGTCTATCCGCCGGTAGCAGTCGAGGACTACGCGCCGTCGGATACCATCGAGGACTTTTATCTTTGCGCCGGGCAGCTCGTCTCCTACAAAAGGGTCGATCTCGCCGTGAGGGCCTTTTCCAAGATGGGACGCAACCTCGTCGTCATCGGCGAAGGCAAAGAGCTTGCCATGCTGAAGTCGATCGCGGGGCCGACCGTGAAATTCCTGGGGCGGGTGCCCTTTCCGGTTCTGAAGGAAAAATTGGCCCGATGCCGAGCCTTGATCTTCCCCGGAGAGGAGGATTTCGGCCTTGTCCCGGTGGAAGCCATGGCGAGCGGCCGGCCGGTCATCGCTTTCGGCAGTGGCGGAGCACTTGAAACGGTCGTGCCGGGAGAAACCGGCCTTCTCTTTTATGAGCAGAACGTTGAAGCCATCGTCGACGCAGTGCGGTCGTTCGAAGAACACGCCGAGGATTTCGATCCAGAAACCATTCGCACGCACGCAGCGCGGTTCAGCACCAGGAATTTCAGGTTCGGCATGGACTCGATCATCCAGGAGGAACTTCGGGCGAGAAAAACGAGCGCGCTTGCTGCGACCTCCCATGCGGAGACCCGCCGGTTTCCTCTGGACAGCGTTTTCCCCGTCCCCCCGCCTGGAACGGATATCGTCCACTGACGGAGCGTCCGCGCTGGCAGGGCGCGCAGCGCTTTTTTCGTGCTTCACGCCGAAATCACACCTTCAGTTCGCGCCGTTCGCGCTCGGTGATCATGGCAAGATCGATCACCTTCTGCAGGTTGGCGGCGTGGCGGAAGTTGGGGTCTGGCTGCAGGCCGCTCATCACCGCATCGGCAAAGCGTTGGTAGTTAGTCGAAACTGGAGCGGCCTCGATCTCCCTCCAGGTCGCACTCTCGACATTCTCGCCGAGGCAGCCGCGCAAATCCGAGCCTGAAGGGCGATGGCTGACCTCAAGACTTCCCCTCTCGCCGTAGATGCGAAGCTTCAGCTCGTTCAAGTGGCCCGTGGCCCAGCGGCTGGCATGCACCACGCCGAGCGCGCCGTTGGCGAAATCGAGCGACATCGTGAAGCTGTCGTTCGCATCCAGAAGATATTCGCCGATCTGGCCGCCCGGTACCTTATTGAAGGTCTTCAGCCGGGCAAAGACGTGATCGATATCGGTCGCTGCACCATAAGCGGCAAAATCGAGGATGTGGATGCCGACGTCGCCGAGCACACCGGTCGACCCGTGGCCGGTCGAAAGACGCCAGAGCCAAGTCGATTCCGTGCGCCAGTCGCCCCAGGCGCGCGACACGAGCCAGCTCTGCAAATAGGATGCTTCCACATGCTTGATGGTGCCGAGCTCGCCGGCGAGCACCATCTCGCGGGCGCGCTGCAGCGGCGCGACGTTGCGGTAGGTGAGGTTCACCATGTTGACGACGCCTGCCGTTTCAGCTGCTTCCGTCATCTCCAGAGCCTTCGGATAGTTTTCCGCCAGCGGCTTCTCGCAGAGCACATGCTTGCCGGCAGCAATCAGCGCCATGGTCGTCGGGTGATGGATGCGGTCCGGCGTGACGTTTGTCGCGGCGTCGAAATCACCCCAGGCTATGGCATCGTCCAACGTCAGGAAACGTTTTTCGATGCCGAATTCATCGGCGAAGAGCTTCAGGCGATCGCGATCGGTATCGACCGCGCCGACGACCTCGACACCATCCATATGCGCGAAATGGCGCAACTGGTTCTTCGCCATCACGCCCGTACCAAGAACGAGTAGTCGCATGGATACTCCTCAGCAGTGAGCGGCTGGCCGTCCGGTATAGTTTCGTGCCGCGCTCTTCAATCG
The DNA here is from genome assembly GCF_013004495.1 of Rhizobium sp. SEMIA 4085. Taxonomy (NCBI): domain Bacteria; kingdom Pseudomonadati; phylum Pseudomonadota; class Alphaproteobacteria; order Hyphomicrobiales; family Rhizobiaceae; genus Rhizobium; species Rhizobium sp. SEMIA 4085. The sequence goes on along the minus strand of NZ_JABEPH010000202.1, from coordinate 6,626 downwards.
GCTCCAGTGCCTTCCTACCGGCTCATTTGGGGCATCCGCGATGCTCGTCAACGCAGGCGGCACGCAAACCGCTTGGCGCTGCACTTGCAAAGCGCGGCAACTAACGGAGAAAACCGAGAAAAATCAATGAGAAATGGATTTCGAAAAGAGGTTGACGACCAGAACGCCGGTAATGATCAACCCGAGCCCGATCACCGCGGGAAGATCGAGGCGCTGCTTAAAATAGACAAACCCCACGACCGAAATCAGCACTATTCCCAAAGCGCTCCAGATCGCATAGGCAATGCCGACCGGGATCACCTTCAAAGTGAGCGACAGGACGTAGAAGGCAGCCGTGTAACAGACGACGAGAAGTACGCTCGGCCAGAAACGCGTGAGCTGCTGCGAGAGCTGCAGGGCGGTCGTGCCGATCACTTCCAGGATGATTGCGGCAAAAAGCAGCGCGTAGACGGCAGCCGGGCTCATGGTTCTGTCCTTCGAAAATAATTAGCGCGCTGTGAGTTCGGTAAGTCGGGCAACCAGCGCGCTGCGTTCGGCAGGACTGATCAGGTTGCTTTCCGTCGCGTCGGCAAGCCAGAGACCGTCCGCAGCAAAGCGCACGATCTGAGCGTCGATCGACGAATCGGTGCCGACGTATTCATCCGCCCGCTCCCGCACCCATTCCCGCCAACGCTGGCGCAGTCGCGGCTCAGCCAGCATTGCAATCGTCACCTGCGTCCAGTGACGGGAGTCATCCGTCCTTTTGCTGATGTCGGCGCAAACGAAAAGATAGGCGCGCGTGAAGCGCCCTTGCGGTACCGGATCGGCGCGCATCAGTTCATCGAGTTCCTGATCGAAGCGCTCGAGCAGACTGTCGAACAACGCATCCAGCAGCGCGTTCTTGGTCGGGAAATGGTGCAGCAAACCGCCCTTGCTGATGCCGGATGCGCCGGAGACGGCATCAAGCGTCACCGACGCCATGCCCTGCTCCGTCGCAAGGCGTGCGGCGACATCCAGCAATTGCCGGCGCACGAGAACAGGCTGTTTCTTGCGATGATGAGCGGTTGACATGTTCCATAAAAATACCGTCTGGACGGTTTTGTCAATCAGAATCTGCAGCCACGCTCTGCCTCAGGCATCCCTGGGCGAAATGCCGCGGCGCCTCGCAACCGGTTGCGAATAGCGCAGCAGCAGTGCATTAAGAGTGCATTTCAGGGGGATTGGATTTTGACGGAAGAGGTTATCACGCTTTATCGGGCGATCGGCGGCGACCTCACGGTGCGGGCGCTGACGCAGCGTTTCTACGAACTAATGGACACGCTGCCGGAGGCACGGCGTGTCCGCGCGGTCCATCCGCCGAGTCTTAAAGGTAGCGAGGAGAAATTCTACGAATATCTGACCGGCTACCTCGGCGGCCCGCCGCTCTATACTGACAAACGCGGCCATCCACGGCTTCGCAGCCGCCATTTCGTCGCCGCGATCGGCCCGGTCGAGCGTGACGAATGGCTGTTCTGCTTCCGGCGCGCAATGGACGAGACGATCGCCAACGAGAAGCTGCGTGAGATCATCTGGCCGCCGATCGAACGGCTGGCGTTTCATATGCAGAACAGGGAGCAAGATCAGCCATGATCTCGAACACGCGTGCCGCACCGCTTTTCTTCGTCTTTGCCGGTCTCTTCGGCACGGCAGGCGTGGCACTTGCCGCCCTCGCGGCCCACGGTGGTGGTGAAGCCGCGCTCGCTGCCTCCGCCTCTGCGATGTGCCTGGCACATGCCCCTGCCCTATTAGGTCTTGCAGTTGGCATTAAGGAGATTCAAACCGCCCGGCTGGCCGGTTTTCTGATCATTGTTGGCACACTGCTCTTTGCGGCGATCTCGTGATGCTGCGCCTTGCGGGGATCGGGCTCTTTCCCTTTGCCGCACCGACTGGCGGCTGGGCGATGATGCTCGGCTGGCTGGCGATCGCAGCCGGCGGCTTGATGCACACCAAGCGATAAGCTTAGCGCTGCGGCACCCGGCCGAAGCGCAGCAGGTTGCCGTGCGGATCATGGATGTAGAATTCCTCCATGTTCCAGGGCCGCACTTGCATATCCGTCAGACGCCTGACGCCCTTCGCGCGATATTCCGCATGGAGCGCCCCAATGCCCCCGCCACGCAGGTAGATCGACGTCTTCTCCGGCAGGCTGGCATCGTCGGTGCGCCAGAAATGCAGCTCCATCTCATCGCGCCTGACGATCAGATAGTCAGGCGTTTGGTGCACGATCTGCGCAAAGCCGAGTTCGTCGCGATAAAAGGCAAGCGTCGCGGCGATATCGAGCGACGGCAGGACCGGCAGAACTTCGGTACGGTCCGGATCGCCGCTCATATGCCTTCCACGACGTTGAAACCTTCGAATACCGGCGGCCCCTTGTACATGATCTTATGGTCACCCGCATTGCGGTGCGCCGCGCGGAAGTTCTCGGATTTCGTCCAGTTCTGGAAATCCTCTTCGCTCTGCCAGACCGTGTGCGACGAGAACAGTGTATAGCCCTCCTCCGCATCCGTCTTGCCGCGCAGCAGACGGAACTCGACGAAGCCGGGCACCTGCGCCAGACTGGAGTCGCGGTTGCGCCAGACATTTTCGAAATCTGCCTCGGCGCCGGTTGCGACCTTGAAGCGGTTCATCGCAATATACATCGGGAGCTCCTCACACCTTCGTGCCGTCCACGCGGGCCTGCGGGAAGAAAACGACATTATTGCCGTTTGCCGCCTCGCGGCCAAGAGCTGCATCGGTCTTTTCTCCCGGCATGCGCGCTTCCCAGACGGGAAACTCCGTCACGTTCGCATAAAGCTGCTGGCGCTCGGCATGTTTCACCAAGAGATCGTAGAGCTCGGGCACGAGGCCGTCGCCATTTTGCGCGGCGAGCTTATGCAGGCCGATCATCATGAACCCGTCAGGGCGCTGGTCTTTCATCGGGAATTGTCTCGTTCGTTCATGGTCTGCAGCGCACGCTCGAGGCTCGATTTGCTGCCATTGCGCAGCGGAATGAACGCCTTGCCGAACTTCTTGCAGCCCGTCTTCACCCGCAGGCAGGCATCGTGGCTGATACAGTCGATCGGGCAGAACACGCAGTCGACGGAGGGAAGAACCGTATCGATCCGCGAGACCGCCTCGCGCAGCCCGCCGTCATGATGGATCAGTTCGGCACCGAAGCTGCTCGCGATCTGGCGAAGATGCGCCACCTGGCAATCGCGGCCGCCGACATAGAGGAAACTGCGGCCATCCAGTTTCGATCCGCCGGAAGATTGCTGCGCCGTCTGCGCTGCCACATCCGCGCTGACGCGGATTTCCCGGTTAGATCCCTTCTTCGCCTTCCGAGCCATTTATCACCCGTTCGCTCGTTGATCGTCACACGATTCTAACATGTGCGAACGGACCTTATTAAACTTGATTTTTAGAGTAAAGTATAAAGTTGACTTTTCTTGTCATATTTAGCGCCGGCCCGAGATCTGCACGTCCTGCGTGAAGGTCCAGCTCGGCTTTCCCCACTCTGAAGGCAGCGGCGGGAAAGGCGAGGCACGGCGCACGCCGGCCACAACCGCCTGATCCAGCTCGGGGATTCCGGAGCTGCGCGCGACGGAAAGAGCTGCCAGCGAACCGTCGCCGCCGATCGTTAGGCGCACGCGGACACTCATCGAAGCGCTCATTCGTTTATATTCTGCAGGCACCTTGACTGCGCGGCGAATGCGCGACTGCACCTTGCCGGGATAGTTGGCAACGGCTGCGCTTCCGGCTCCGCCGGCGCTCCCGGCGCTGCGCGAGTTCTGGTCGGAATTTGCCGTCTCGTATCCATCGCTGGCCCCTCGCCTGGAATCCTGCTTGTTCTCGCCTTGGGAGCCAGCAAGCTTTTTTTCCATCTTCTTCGGCGGCCGGTTCTTTTCCACCGGCTTCGGTCTTTCAGCCCTCGGCTTGGTTGTCGGCGTTGGTGCCTCTTGCGGCCGCACCGGCTCCGGCAGCGCTTCGGCGGTCTCGACCGGCTCGACAGGCTTCAGTTCCTCCGGTGCCGCCGTGGCCACAGGCTGCACGACCGAGGTCTCGGCAGGAACATTCGACGTCAGCACCTCAGGCTCTGCCGCCGTCACCGTCTCGGGAGAGACGCGCGTGACCTCCTGCGTTGGCGGCACGGCCTCCGCCTGGGTCGGCTGCACCGTTTCCGGTGGAACCTCCGTCGGCTGGTCCGTGGGCTGAACAGGTTCCGGGGGCACCGTTTCGGCAACCACTTGGTCCGGCTGGGGCTCGACCTCAAGATCCGGATCGCCCGCAGAGGCCTGGTCGGCTTCTGAATCGCCAAGGATGACGACGCTCACAGCCTCGCCTGCTTCCTCCTCCGGGTCGTGCGGCGTCACGACGAAGCCGATTGCCAGGGCCGTGAAGACAATGGCGTGAAAGGCGAAGGACGTCAGGCAGGCAGCGGCGACGCTTCGCTTGCTCGGCTTCGCCTCGCTTGCCTGCTTTTCAAGGGCACCATGGTCCATCGGCGGCGCGTCTGCCGCGGGTGTCTTTTGGGCCTGCGGATGTTCCGGAAAAGATTCGATCAGCGAGAGGCGCGCATAGTGGATCACGGCTTCTGCGGCGGGCTGGCGCTGCGCATTGCGCAGCTCGGGCATTTCATGACCGGGATGGATGCCCGGAATATTGTCGTTCAAACCGTCAGCATCCTGCTCCACGATGAAATCGCGTCGCGACCTGGATTTTGCTGAAAGTGCCATATGCCCTGCCCCGGTCGGTTTGAAACTGAAGCCCGCCGGAGATCATCTCCGGCGCGAATTGCTCACCCCTCGAAGGGAACGGAAATCTGCGAACGGGTAATGAGACCTTTCATGCATTCGCCCGCTGCCGGGCCGTCGCAGACCGGCGTATCGTTGATGAGAATGCGGGTCACGGCCTCGCACTTGACATTCGGCATGTCGAACTGCCGCACCCGCTTCTTGCCCTGCGGCAGATCGCGGAAGTCGAGCACGGTGATCTTGTCGACGGCGTTTTTGTCGTTGAAGAAGGCAAGCTCGAAAGAGATCTTGTTGACGGGTGCGGCAAGCTTGTTGAGGGCCACGAAGGTCATCATGCAGCCCTTTTGCGAGGGCGCCAGGGCATTCAACTCGACTTCGAGGGCATTGACGGGGGCGGCCGCGGGGGCATCCTGCGCATAAGTGGGGCAAAGACTTCCGGCCGCCATCAATCCGCCTGCCACAAGTGCCGCAAATCTGCCCGCCACCATACCTCTTCTCCATGTAATTTCTAAAACTTGAGTCTATAAGTCTTCTATTGCGTCTTTAAAAAATGATGACTATGAAAGTCAAGATAATTGTATCAAGGCCGGAGGAAAACAAGCCCCCGGCTCCAGCGGAAATTGCCAACCGAAATGATGGTTGAGAAGCCAGACACCTTTAAGCATGCACCTCTCCCGCGGGAGGCAGCCGAAATTCGCACCATCGAAAGCGCGGACATTTTCCGCGGCGCGAACGAGATCATGATCCGGCATGACGGCGTGGTCTACCGCATGAAAATTACCCGGCAGGGCAAACTCATTCTCAATAAGTAAGGGTAGCAGATGACTGATGAGAGCAGACCGGCACCGGCCGAGATTCGCGCGTTCCGGGCCGAAAATCCGCAGATGCGCGAGCGCGATATCGCAGCGCGGCTGAACATTTCCGAAGCAGCCCTCGTCGCCGCCGAAGTCGGCATTTCCGCGACCCGCATCGATGCCAGCGCGCTGAAGCTTCTGGAGCGCGTGGCCGAACTCGGCGAAGTCATGGCGCTGTCGCGCAATGAAAGTGCCGTCCACGAAAAGATCGGCGCCTTCGAAAACATCAAAATGGGCATGCAGAGCGCAATCGTGCTCGGCGAAAACATCGACCTTCGCATCTTCCCGAGCCGCTGGGCCCATGGCTTTGCCGTCACGAAGAAGAATGGCGACGAGGAACGCCTCAGCCTGCAGTATTTCGACAAGACGGGCAACGCGGTCCACAAGGTGCATCTGCGTCCAAATTCGAACGTCGAGGCCTACCGCTCGATCGTCGCTGATCTGAAGCTCGACGACCAGTCGCAGGAATTCGTCGAAGCCGAAATCTCCGCTTCAGAGGATGAGAGCGGCGACGTCGGCCGCGACGAGCTGCGCGACAACTGGAGCAAGCTCACGGACACACATGAATTCTTCAGCATGCTGAAGCGCCTGAAAATCGGCCGCCAGGCCGCGCTGCGCACGGTCGGCGACGATTACGCCTGGAAGCTCGAAGACACGGCGACGGCCGAAATGATGCACGCCTCCGTCAAAGCCGGTCTGCCGATCATGTGCTTTGTCGCGAACAACGGCATCGTGCAGATCCATTCCGGCCCGATCTTCAACGTTCAGGCGATGGGACCCTGGATCAACATCATGGATCCGACCTTCCACCTGCATCTCCGCCAGGACCACATCGCCGAGACCTGGGCCGTGCGCAAGCCCACAAAGGACGGCGATGTCACTTCGCTGGAAGCCGATGACGCCAAGGGCGAAATGATCATCCAGTTCTTCGGCAGGCGGAAGGAAGGGGTGGACGGGCGTACCGAGTGGCGCGAGATCATCGAAAGCAGGCCGAAGGAGTGAGCGCGCATGGCGGCATAAAGAGGCG
>NZ_JABEPH010000201.1:0-11100 GCF_013004495.1 Rhizobium sp. SEMIA 4085 | reverse complement strand
CGCGCCTGGACGCTTATTTCGGTCGGCAGGTCGCACGGCCGTGCGCGCTCCAGGATTTGCTTCAGGGATACGCTGACGCGAGCGGTCGCGCCCCTGCGAAGTCCTCGCTTGGGTACCCACAGGCCGGCACGCCGCTCGTACCAGCATCCGGAAGCCACGATGCGACCGCCAAGACCTTCAGCCTGTCTCTGGAGCAGATGGTTCCGGCGACGCCGGGCCAAACCGACAAGAAGCCGATGCATATCCCGCTCAGCCTCGCCCTTTTCGGCGAAAACGGCGGCAAGATCGAGCCGGCCTCCGTCGAAGGAGCCGAGTATACCGGAGAGGTGCTGCATCTCATCGGCAGAACGCAGACTGCTGTTCTCCACGGCATCGGATCGCGGCCGGTCGTTTCGATCAACCGCAGCTTTTCGGCACCGATCAACCTGCATCTCGACCAAAGCCCCGCCGACCTCGCGCTGCTCGCCCGTCACGAGACGGACCATTTCGCTCGCTGGCAGGCGCTGACCGATCTGGCATTGCCGAACCTGCTGAAGGCAGCGCGCGATGCGCGTGAAGGCAAAGCGATTGCCTGCGAACAGACCTCCATCGATGCACTGCTTCATGCCGCCGCCGACGAGAGCCTTGAGCCCGCCTTCCGCGCCCAGGCGCTCGCCCTGCCGAGCGAATCCGACATCTCGCGCGAACTCGGCAGCAATAATGATCCGGACGCGATACACGCCGGGCGCCAGGCCGTCATGAAGCAGATTGCAGATCGTGGAATCGCAATCTTTACCGGTCTCTTCGAGAAAATGACAACGCCGGGCGACTTCAGCCCTGACGCAAAAAGCGCCGGCCGCCGGGCGCTACGCAATGCCGCGCTGACCTACCTTTCCTATGTGGAGAATGGCCCAGCACGCGCCAAGGCTGCGTTCGACGCCGCAAACAACATGACCGAGAGGCTGCACGCGCTGACAGTCCTGGCACACCGCTTTCCCGAAAGCGGTGAAGCGATCGCCGCGCTTTCAACATTCCGGGACGACTTCGTGGAAAACGCCCTCGTCATCGACAAGTGGTTTTCCGTGCAGGCAACCATCCCTGGACCCAGCGCGCTCGACCGGGTCCGCAGGCTGATGGAAAGTCCGCTCTTCAAGCGCACCAATCCGAACCGCGTTCGCGCGCTTGTCGGCACGTTTGCCTTCACCAATCCCACCGGCTTCGGCCGGGCCGATGGCGAAGGCTATCGTTTCCTGGCGCGCGAGATCCTCGATATCGACCAGCGTAATCCGCAGCTTGCTGCCCGCATCCTGACCTCCATGCGTTCATGGCGGTCGCTGGAGCCGGTGCGCGCCGGTTTGGCCCGCGCTGCCCTGACGGAGATCGAACAAGCACCCGCCCTTTCGACGGACGTTCGCGACATCGTCGAGCGCACGCTGAAGGGGTGATTTGCTCGCCAGAGGCGCCGCGCGACCCTGCGGCGCTTTGAAACGTCTCGGCAAAAAACCAGCACTTATAGATAGTTAACAGATTTTTACCTTTCCCTCTGGACACGGCGAATCAGTAATGATTCATTGAGTGAGGTTCGAGCGAGCGGCGCTGCGAATCACACGAGGGATCAAGGCTAGTGATGATGAACGTGCGGCGGGCAACTGCGGCCGGAGGGCGGCTGCGTGTTGATTTTGAAGGGCTTCGTGCCTGGCACGGCAATGCCTCCAACCGCACCGCGGCGATCTCCAAGCCGATAGCAAGCCGCCTTCCGCACACCGAAATCATCCTAAAGCGCGCCATCCCGGCACTGATCGTGGCATTCCTTGCCGTCGTCGCATGCTCGCATCTTTTCGGGATGATGTCGGAATATACTCGCATGGGCGCAGCCGCCCGGCATGCGACCGCACTTTCGGCCGCGACCGCCGCGGCCGTATTTGCCGGTTCCAGCGATCTCTTCGACAACGGCAGAGCCGCCGAAGCCCAAGCGAAACTTGCGAAATTCCTGCCACAGGACCGTCTCGGCAGCGGCTCCTTCATCCGGCTCGTGCAGACGAGCGGCAAAGTCTTCGCCGCATCCACCGCGGGCCTTGCCTATGTCGGATCGAATGCCGGCGATTTCTTTCCCGAGGTTTCCGCCATCCGCCGCTTCGGGGATCGGGCCGGCGTCATTGAAACGACGATCAGCGGCAATCCGCACTACGCCGAAATCACCCTCGTCGGCAGCACCGGCGGCTATATCATCGCAGCAACCTCGCTGGACGAGATCGGCAGGCTCTGGCGCGAAGAGCTGACACTCAACGTGACGCTGTTTGCCGGCATTTCGTCGATCTTGCTGGTGATCCTTTACGCCTACTACATGCAGGTCAAGCGCGCCCGGGACGCCGACGAGATCTTCGTCGAATCGAACCAGCGCGTCGAGACAGCACTTTCGCGCGGCCGCTGCGGGCTTTGGGATTTCGATTTCGACAGCCGCGAATTCTTCTGGTCGCGTTCGATGTACGGCATGCTCGGCCTGCCGGCTTCCGACAAATCGCTTTCCTTCGGCGACGCGGCGCGGCTGATGCATCCGGAAGACGGCGGGCTGCACGAAATCGCACGCTCTGTCGCCAAGGGCAGTTCCGGCCAGGTCGACCAGATCTTCCGCATGCGCCATGCCGGCGGCCACTATGTGTGGATGCGCGCCCGCGCCCAGATGATCCGCAGCAATTCCGGCCGCGTCCACATGATCGGCATCGCGATGGACGTGACCGAGCAGCATCGCCTCGCGCAGCGCTACGCCGAGGCCGACCAGCGCCTTGCGGACGCGATCGAATGCACGTCGGAAGCCTTCGTTCTCTGGGACAAGAATGACCGCCTGGTGATGTGCAACGTCCACTTCCAGCAGGCCTACGGGCTCCCGGACAGCGTCCTCGTTCCAGGCACCGAGCGCAGCGTGGTCAACGCTGCAGCCGCCCGGCCGGTCATCGAGCGCCGCATGGCCAACGCCGATGGCGCCGGCCATTCGCGCACGACCGAGGTCCAGCTTGCCGATGAGCGCTGGCTGCAGATCAACGAACGCCGCACCCGCGACGGCGGCATGGTTTCGGTCGGCACCGACATTACGCTTTTGAAGCGCAACCAGGAGCGCCTGCGCGAATCCGAGCGGCGTCTCATCGCGACCATCGGCGACCTCAAGGCATCGCGTCAGACGCTCGAAAGTCAGAAAGCTGCTCTTTCGGTCGCAAACGCCAACTACCAGGCCGAGAAGGAACGCGCGGAAGCGGCGAACAAGGCGAAGTCGGAATTCCTTGCCAACATGTCGCATGAGCTGCGCACGCCGCTCAACGCCATCCTCGGCTTCTCCGAAATTCTGCAGAACCAGATGTTCGGCCCGCTCGGTTCGCTGAAATACGACGAATATGCCCGCGACATCCATGACAGCGGCAAGCACCTGCTCAACGTCATCAACGATATCCTGGATATGTCGAAGATCGAGGCAGGGCACATGAAACTGCACCGCGAGAAGATCGATCTTGCGCCGCTGATCGAGGAAAGCCTGCGCTTCACCGCCATTCCGGCCGCCCAGAAGAACATCGTCATCGAGCAGCGCGTTTGTGATGGCATGACGCTGACGGCAGACCGCCGCGCCATGAAGCAGATCCTCCTCAACCTTCTCTCCAATGCGGTGAAGTTCACCAACGACGGCGGCCGTATCGCGCTCCGCACCCGCCGCGATGCGGCGGGCGTCATCGTCACGATCGCCGATACCGGGATTGGCATCCCGCACGAAGCGCTCACGAAGATTGGCCAACCTTTCGAGCAGGTTCAGAGTCAATATGCCAAGAGCAAGGGCGGTTCCGGTCTCGGCCTCGCCATCTCCCGCTCGCTGACGGCACTTCACGACGGCAAGATGCGCATCCGTTCGCGTGAGGCGATCGGCACCGTCGTCTCGTTCCGCATTCCGGACGGAGCGCGTTAGGAATTCACCGTCGCCTGGAATATCTTCCGAACAGCCTTCGAAAGCCGTTTGATCTCGCCTTCAAGCGTCTTGACGTCCGGGCAGTCCCCTGCCCTGCACACCAGCTCCGTCAGCCCGGACGGCGCCTCGGCGGGATCGAAAGGCCCGTCGATGCAAAGCCGGATCAGCTGCGACAGCTCCGTATAGAGGGTGAACGCCTCCAGGCAGAGGTCGAGGTCGGCCGCCGGCAGAAGCTTCGCCCCGAGCGTCTTCAGCGCCTCACCGGTATTCATCCCGCCGATCTTCGCCGTTACGCTCCTCACCGGCGAAATCAGCGCCAGATATTGCGCAATGAATTCGATATCGATGACGCCGCCCGGAATAAGTTTCAGATCCCAGATGCCGTCCGGCGCTTTCTCCTTGTCGATCAGTTCGCGCATCTCAGCGACGTCGCGGCTCACCTTTGCGGCATCGCGTCTCTTTGAGAGAACCTCGCGGATGATCCGTTCCGCCTCGCTCATCAGGCTCTGATCACCACAGATCAAACGGGCGCGGCTAAGCGCCATATGCTCCCATGTCCAAGCCTCGTCGCGCTGGTATTTCTCGAAAGACCTGATGCGCGTGGCGACCGGGCCCTTGTTTCCCGAGGGGCGAAGCCGCATGTCAACTTCGTAGAGGACGCCTTCGGCGGTCGGCGCCGAGAACGCCGCGATCAGCCGCTGCGTCATGCGTGTAAAGTAACGCACGGCATCCAATGGCTTCCCGCCGTCGGATTCGCAAGCGGCATCGTCATAGTCGTAGAGCAGGATGAGATCGATGTCGGAGCCCGCCGTCAGCTCGAAGCTGCCAAGCTTGCCCATGCCGGCAATGGCGACCTTGCCGCCGGGAAAATCGCCGTGTGCCGCCCGCATTTCCTGCCTGACCGCATCGAGCGCGGCTTCAATCGCAAGGTCGGCCAGATGGGTGAAGGCGCGAGCTGCCATCAGCCCGTTGATCGCGCCGGTCAAGAGCCGGATGCCGATCAGGAAGCGCTGCTCGGCGGCAAAGATGCGCAGCCGGTCCAGCACCTCCTCGTAGTGGCCCGCCTGCGCCAGCGATGCCTTCAAACGTTCGCCGAGATAGTCACGCGTCGGCAGCTCCGCCATCAGTCCCGGATCGAGCATGCCGTCGAAGACGTGCGGCTTGGCGGCGATCACCTCGGCAAGCTTTGGCGCCGAGGACATGATGTTGACGATCAGCGAAAGCAGCGCCGGATTGCTGCCGAGCAAGGAGAAAAGCTGAATACCGGCCGGCAGGCCGGAAATGAAGCTGTCGAAGCGCAGCAGCGCCTCGTCAGCCCGCTTGCTTTCGCCGAAGACGCGAAGCAGCTCCGGCGCGAGCTCCGTCAGCCGCTCCCGCGCTTCGACGGATTGTGTCGCGCGATAGCGGCCGTAATGCCAAGTGCGGATAATGCGGGAAATATCGGACGTGCGCTTGAAGCCGAGCTTCTTCAGCGTCTCCAGCGTATCCGGATCGTCGGCCTGGCCTGTGAACACCAGATTTCCGGTATCGGTCGACAGCCTGGTCTCCTGCTCGAAGAGCCGCGCATAGCGCCGCTCCACGGTGCGCAGCACCTCCACCAACCGCTCAGCAAAACTCGGCGTATCCGTAAAGCCCATCATGAAGGCGATGCGCTTCAGATCGGCCTCTGTTTCCGGCAGCAAATGCGTCTGCTCGTCGCGCACCATCTGGATGCGGTGTTCCACATCACGGAGAAACCAGTAGGCCTCCGTCAGTTCGTCGCGGGTTTCCGCATCGATCCATTTCGCCTTGGTCAGTTCGGCAAGCGTCTGCTCCGTGCCGCGGCTGCGCAGCGCCGGCATGCGCCCGCCGGCAATCAGCTGTTGCGTCTGCACGAAAAATTCGATCTCGCGGATGCCGCCGCGGCCGAGCTTGACATTGTGCCCCTTGACCGCAATTGCGCCGTGGCCCTTGTGCGCGTGGATCTGCCGCTTGATCGAATGAATGTCTGCGATCGCCGCATAGTCCAGATACTTGCGGAAGACGAAGGGCGCAAGCCCGCGCACGAACCCCTCTCCCGCCTTCATATCCCCGGCAACGGGCCGCGCCTTGATGAAGGCTGCCCTCTCCCAATTCTGGCCGCGCCCTTCATAGTAGATCATCGCGGCATCGACCGGGATCGCAAGCGGTGTCGAACCGGGATCGGGACGCAGGCGCAGATCGGTACGGAAGACATATCCGTCGGCCGTGCGCTCCTGAAGGATTCGCACCAGCCGCCGCATCATCCGCGGAAAGATGTCGATCGCATCATCCGGATCAGGCACGATGCCGGCATGCTCGTCGAAGAAAACCACAAGATCGATATCGGACGAATAGTTCAGTTCCGATGCGCCGAGCTTTCCCATACCGAGCACGACCAGACCGGAACCTTCGCTCGGATTTTCGGCGTCCCTCAATTGCAGTTTGCCGGCCTCATGGGCAGACAGCAAAAGATGATCGATCGCGGCTTTGACCGAGGCTTCGGCCAGGGCACTCAGCCAGGCCGTCGTCTGCCGCCCGTCGAAGAGCCCGGCGAGATCGGCGAGAGCGACAAGAAATGCCACTTTCCGCTTGATGGTCCGCAACCGGCTCATGACGGCAGATTCGGCAGGCGAAATCCCGTCTTCGGGCTTCCAGCAGTCGCGCGCCTCAGCAATCAGCACTTCGATCTGCGGCTCGACAGGCGATGAAATCGCAGCAGCGAGAACCGCATTGTCTATATTGGCAATCTCGCGAAGATAGGGCGAAAGCGTCAGTACCGCAGCGATGAAGTCGGATAGCGGACCACCTGCCTTCAGCAGTGCCGCGACGGCCGGTTCGTGCCTGCCGATATCCTGCAGGTCGGCGAGCGCCAGCTTGAGCTCGGATTGGTTCAGCGGTCGCAATAAACCGCCACCCACGTTCTTCAGGCTGTGTGTCGAATTCGTCAGCATTTCACCTCCCGGTGCCGCCGCGCCCGGAATCAGCGCTGCCATACGAGCCCCTAACCTAGGGTCACAATCCGGGGCGGCCAACCCTAAGCCGGCTTGACGGGGAAAATCACGCTGACGGTAAGGCCACGACTGTCTTCTTTTTCCGGATCTGTATCGGAAAGCTCCAGCGTGCCGCCATGCAGTTCCATCACTGCCTCGACGAGCGAAAGGCCAAGCCCCGTGCCGGGCTTCGACCGGCTCTCGTCAAGCCGCACGAAGCGCTTGACGACATCCTCGCGCTTGTCGGCGGGGATGCCCGGCCCGTGGTCGGCGACCGAAAGGCAAATGCCGTCAGGCCGGCGCAACAGCTTCAGGCTGATTTCACCGCCCGTGCCATCCCCGGAATATTTGATCGCGTTGTCGATCAGATTGAAGATCGCCTGGCCGATCAGTTCGCGGTTGCCTTGGATGGATATGCCGGGTTCGATGCTGGATGTCAGCAAAAGTCCGGCCTCATCCGCAACGGGCTCGTAAAGTTCGGCGCTGTCGGCAACAATCGTCGAAAGCTCGATTGGCGACATCTCCGCGGCGACAGAACCCGCTTCCACCCGCGAGATCATCAAAAGCGCATCGAAGGTTCGGATCAGTTGATCGGATTCCGAGATGATCCCGTCCAGAGCCAGGCGGCGCTGATCCTCATTGGCCGTGTCAATCGCATCAGCGGCCTTGTTGCGCAGTCGCGTCAGCGGCGTCTTGAGGTCGTGGGCAATGTTGTCGGAAACTTGCCGCAGGCCCTCGTTCAGCTTTTCGATGCGCTCCAGCATCGTGTTCAGCGAAACCGACAGGCGGTCGAATTCGTCGCCCGAGCCGCCGACCGGCAGGCGCTGCGAGAGGTCGCCCGCCATGATCTTCTTGCTTGCGGCGGACATGCGATCGATCCGCTTCAGCGCGTTGCGGCCGATACCGAACCAGATGATGATGGCGCCGAGGCCCATGATCGCAAGCGCGATCATCAGCGCCTGGCGCACCAGCACGCGGAAGCGCTCGGGCTCGCCGAGATCGCGGCCGACGAGAATGCGCAGGCCGTTGTCGAGCACGAAGATATTGGCGATCGCCATGTGGCGGCGGTCGACCCCGCTATCGGCGTAGCGTTGATAGAAGAAGGGAACGGAGGTCCAACCGGTTTCCTCAAAGACGCCCGGCTGCACCGAGGCGACGTTGCCCGCAAGGATATCGCCCGACGGGCCGGCGATGACATAGAGATTTGCGCCCGGCTGACGCGTGCGGCGCTCCATCGCGCGCAGCAGCGCGTTCATGCCCCCCAGATCATACGCACGCCTGACCACATCGACTTCTTGCTGGACGGCCTCGCGGATCTGCCCGCTGAGCAGCCGCTGCGACATCGCCGTCACGTAGAAGACGAGCGTTGCGGCGCAGATTGAAAAAAGCAGGATATAAAGGGCCGAAAGACGGACTGCGGTGGACTTGAAGAGAAACCAAAAACGGCTCATCCCTCGTCCTTGATCATGTATCCCGCACCGCGGATCGTCTTCAGCAGCGGCCGGCTGAAGTCCTTCTCGATCTTCGAGCGCAGGCGCGAGACATGCACGTCGATGACGTTCGTCTGCGGATCGAAATGGTAATCCCAGACATGCTCGAGCAGCATGGTGCGCGTGACGACCTGCCCGGCATTCTTCATCAGGTATTCGAGAAGGCGGAATTCGCGCGGCTGGAGCGGAATTTCCTTGCCGCCGCGCCGGACTTCATGGGAAAGCCGATCGAGTTCGAGGTCGCCGACGCGGTAGACCACGTCCTGCTCCGGCGTGCCTTTGCGACGGCCGAGCACTTCGACACGGGCGAGAAGCTCGCTGAACGCGTAGGGCTTCGGCAGGTAGTCGTCGCCGCCGGCGCGAAGGCCGGTCACGCGGTCATCGACCTGCCCCAGGGCGGAAAGAATGAGAAGCGGCGTATGGACGCCCTTGCGCCGCAGCTCGCTGATGACGGAGAGCCCGTCGCGGCGCGGCAGCATGCGGTCAATGACGATCACGTCGTAGCTGTTTTCGGACCCCATGAAGAGCCCGCTTTCGCCGTCGCTTGCATGATCGGCGATGATGCCTGCCTCGCGAAAGGCCTTTGTGAGGTAGGCCGCGGTTTCGAGATCGTCTTCGATGATGAGAATCTTCATCCGGCCGACATTACCTGCCGGTTGCGTTTGGGCAAGGCTCAAAGCGTCATCCTGTTGCAGTGGGGTCATCGCCGTCGTCCTTGAAAAGGATGGAGAAAGGGAGCCGCGCGGAGGTCGGATCGCGGCTCCCCTTTTTGGGCCAAGGTGGGAGGATCAGCCTTGGCCGTTGATCGGCAGCGCAACGAAGCGGCTACCTTCCTGGGACTGGATCTGGAAGAGGGCCCGGGTGCGGCCGTCCTTCTTCGCCTGGTTCAAAACCTTGACGACATCATCGGCGTTGGAGACCTGCTGGTTGTTCACCGAGGTGATCTTTTCGCCTTGCTTGATGCCCTTGTCGGCAGCATCCGAATCCGCGTCGATGCCGGTGATCGTCAAGCCCTTGCCGTCATCGGAGGGGCCGACCGTCAAGCCGAGATCGGCAAGCGCCTTTTCGGATGCCGGTGCCTCAGGCTGCGGTGCCGGACCACCATTGTCGTCGTTGGAGGCGTCCTTCTGGTCGATCGGCAAGGTGCCGAGTTCAACAGTGAGGGATTGAGCCTTGCTGTCGCGCCAGACCGACACTTCGACCTTGCTGCCAGGCTGCATGGCGCCGATGCGGCGGCTGAGATCGCGGGCATCCTTGACCGTTTCGCCGTTGACGGCAGTGACGACGTCGCCTGCCTTCATGCCGGCCTTCTGGCCCGGCGTTCCATCCTGAGCCGAGACGACCAGCGCGCCGTTTGCTTCCGATAGGCCGAGCGAATCGGCGATGTCCTTGGTAACCGGCTGGATCTGTACGCCGAGATAGCCGCGCGAAACCGTACCGTCCTTCATCAGGTCGGCAACGACGTCCTTGGCGGTCGAAGCCGGGATCGCGAAGGCGATGCCGACGCTGCCGCCCGACGGCGAGAAGATCGCGGTGTTGATGCCGACCACCTGGCCGCTGAGGTTGAAGGTCGGACCACCGGAGTTACCGCGGTTCACGGCTGCGTCCACCTGCAGGTAGTCGTCATAAGGACCGGAGCCGATATCGCGGCCACGGGCCGAAATGATGCCTGCCGTTACCGTGCCGCCGAGACCGAACGGATTGCCGACCGCCACGACCCAGTCACCGACGCGGACATTGTTGTCGTCAGCCCAGTTTACATAGGTGAACTTGCGGCCTTTTCCGTCAACCTTGAGCACCGCGAGGTCCGTGCGCGGATCCCTCCCGATCAGCTTGGCGTCTAACTCGGTCCCGTCGGTCATGACGGCAACAAAGGCCGAGCCGTCGGAAACGACGTGATTGTTGGTGACGACATAGCCGTCTTCGGAAATGAAGAAGCCGGAGCCCTGCGCGACTGGGCGCAGGCGGCCCTTGCCATCCGGCGGGCCAAACCTTCTGTTCGGACCGCCCTGAGGACCGTTCGGGCCTTGTTCGCCGAACTGCCTGAAGAAGCGCTTCAGCGGGTGGTCGTCGGGAAGATCGTCGAAACCGCGGCCGTTGAAATCGAACGCGAAGCCGTCGGTGCTGTCGGAGGCCGGATTGATGCGGGATTCGACGCGAACGGAAACGACGGCCGGGGAAACGGCGTCGACGACATTCGCAAAGCTCGGGACCGACGGAGCTTGAACATTGACAGCTTCGGCGTACGAGCGCGTGATCTCAAGCGGCACACCGGTTGCAAACACGGCGGCAGCGAGACCTGCGACAGTGGACGCCTTCAGCATCGTTTTGAGGGAGGGAGTCGTAAACATTTTAGGCACCTTCTCTTCTTCTTGTCTTCGTCCCGGCCAATGCCGGATCGGTCGATGCACGAAGATATAGGATGCCGAACCTTACTGCGAACTGTCCGCATAATGAAAAATTCGTAATGTAGGAATTAGCGCTCTATAAATTTCAATGTCCAAGGCAGCCTCGACGGGTTGAGCGCTGTACTTCTTGCTCCCCCAGATATATTCATGATACCTTAAATATTCTTTCGATCCGGCGAGGATGCCTTGGGGCAAGGGTCATGCGATGAGGGTTGTCGGAACATCTGCGTTGGGTGTCTTGCTTGAGATCTCGCGCGCCTGGGGAGGATGTCTGCGAGAGGGGGAAG
>NZ_JABEPH010000200.1:0-11182 GCF_013004495.1 Rhizobium sp. SEMIA 4085 | reverse complement strand
CCCGCGCCACGCGTGTCCCGGCGCGTCTCTCTGCTCGCCACCAACGTAAAAGACCCACGAGCCCTCGGGCACGGCGTCCCTACAGCCCCCACGTTACCACCCCGTAGCCGTCGTTTTCCGGCTGAAATCGGCACGGGTCACCCCCTCGCAGTCTGCGTGGGAGAGATTCAATCCCGCCTCCGTGCCCCTGTTGCCAAGAACCGCCATATGTGGAAACCTTTCTTTTGCCGGGTTTATGGATGACACTATGTTCCGCGGATATATATTGAAGCTCAAATCGTCCCGCCAGACCGGACGGCCACATTCTAACTCGGGGTTATCCAAAGCGCATGTCGGTGATCCGCGGCGAAAAGGTTACGTTTCGCAAAAAAGACATCGTCGCGCTGCATGAGCTTCCCTCCGCACAGGCCGAAGACCCCATCATCGTGCATTGCCCGCCGCCGCGCCGTTCACGCATGCGGCGTGCGGCCAATGTGACGGCTGGTTGCTTTGCCGCCGTTCTCTTTCTTCTGGTGGCGATCATCTTCACTATCGAAAGCGGAATGTTCGACGCGACGCTGTCGCGCCAGGCGCAGACCGCCTTGAATTCGGCGATAGGTCCCCGCTACCGGGCAGAAGTGGGCTCGACCGTCATCCGTTTCACGTCCGGTGCACAGCTCGCGCTTGAAGCCCGTAACGTCAATATGGTCGATCAGGAAAGCGGGCAGCATCTGTCGACGACAGGCGCGATGCGCATGGCGCTCGATCCGTTTGCGCTTTTTCGCGGCCGGGTGGCCGTGACGGCGATCGAAGCCGCCGATATTGCGCTCGACACGGCCCTTCTGCCGTCCGGCGGCCCGCTGGACTTAAGCAAGCTTCGCATCGACGCAATTCCGCAGGCGATGGAAGCTGCGTTTTCTCATCTCGATATCCTGGACGATTTCGTCGAGCGCGGGGGTACGGATACGGTGCGTCTCTCCGGCATCGACATCAAGCTCGCCGATACCGCGAATGGTCCGCTTTCGATCGTGGTCGACAATCTGGTCTTTGCGCATGCGGGACCATCTTCGCTGCATTTGACGGGCGAGGTGGCAATCAACGGCGAAGTGGCGATGCTGGATGTGCTTGCTGAAAGGAGCGCCGGGAAAGCGTCGCGGTTCACGGCAAAGCTCACCCATGCCGATCTGACGCCATTTACCTTGAAGAGGAACGGGCTCGGGGAAATTCGGCAGGGCGTAAACAGTTTTGCGGACGTTGCCGTTTCCGCCGTGCGGAGTGCGGGCGATGTTGCGCCGTCCCTGGCCGCCAGGGCGGATCTTGCGCCCGGGTCGATCTATGTCGACGGAGACGCACAGCAGCTTTCCGGCGGCCGCATCAATCTCGGCTATGACTTTACGAAGCAGACGCTTGAGATCGCAAGATCGCAAGCGCAGTTCGGCAACACCGCCGTCCCGTTCAACGGCGCAATCATCGATCTCGACAAGCTCGATCCGGCCGTCGGCAAGGGTTTTGGCATCGATCTGCTGATCAGCGGCGGCACGGCTGCACCGGTGGGCTCGGGCGAACAGCCGCTCCCATTCGATATCCAGACGACGGGCCGCTACCTCGTCACCTCGCGGGAACTGCAGTTCGCGGGCATGACAGTTTCTAGTCCTCTGGGGCAGCTGTTCGGATCGCTTCATGTCAAACTCGGCGACAAATCGCCGGAAATCAGCTTCGTCGGACAATCGCAGCAGCTTCAGACGGCTGCGATCAAGCAGCTCTGGCCCTTTTGGATGGCGCCCAGGGCGCGCGAATGGGTTCTGGGAAATCTCTTCGGCGGCACGGTCACGAATGCGTCGATCTCGGTATTCATTCCGTCCGGGAAATTGGACGAGGCCGTCGGCAAGGGGCTGAGACTCGGCGACGAGCAAATCCGTATCAGTTTCGATATCGCGAATGCGCGCATGAACGTGGCAGGCGATATTCCGCCGATCCGAGATACGTCCGCCCATTTCGATCTGACCGGCCAGAGGGCGACGATTTCGATCAAGAGTGGCACGTCATATTTCGCATCGGGCCGTTCCGTCAGCCTCGGAGAGGGTCAGTTCGTACTGCCCTCGACTTACCAGAAGCCACTGATGGCGGAAATGAAGCTCGCGATCTCCGGCGATGCCGATGCGGTGGGCGAACTCCTCACCTACAAGCCGGTCCAGGTCCTGCAGCGCGCCGGCCTTGTGCCTGGGGACCTGAAGGGCAAGATCACCGCCGACGTCGAGGCGCGGCTCGGCCTTCTGCGATCGCAGGATCCTCCGCCGCCCGAATGGAAGGCCAGCATGCAGCTCAGCGGCGTCGATGTCGGCAAGCCGGTGTCGGGCCGGATGATTACCAATCTGAATGGCGCGCTCGACGCCGATCCGCAGCAAGTGGCGCTCGACGCCGAGGGGCAGATCGACGGCGTGCCCGCCGAGATCGAGCTTGTCGAGCCGACCGACAAATCGTCCGGCGTCAAGCCGCAGCGCATCATCACGGCGACGCTGAACAACGCTCAACGCGCAAAGGTGCTTCCTGGCCTATCCGGGATCATCGACGGCAGCCTGACGATGCAGCTGACGAAAATCGATGAGGAACGCCAGAATGTTCAGATCGATCTCGACAAGGCGTCGTTGCAGCTTCCCTGGATCGGTTGGGCGAAGGGAAGCGGGATCGGCGCGACGGCGGAATTCGAAGTATCGGGACCACCCGAGAAAACGCAGATCAGGAATTTCCGTCTGAAGGGCGACGGCTTTGGCGCCAGCGGCTCGTTTGCCCTCAGCAAAGGCGATCTCGAGTCTGCCGATTTGGACAGCGTGGGGCTTTCGTCCCTTGATGACTTTGCCATGTCGATCCGGCGTAACAGGGGCAATTTCGACGTTTCGGTATCTGGGAACACTGCCGATGCGCGTCCGATCCTTGCACGATTGAAGAACGGACAAGGCGACAGCGACGGGGATGGTGGTGGCAGTGCCAGCGTCTCGGTCCGTGCGAATCTCAACAGCGTCGTTGGCTTCAACGATGAAAAGATCGGCAATTTCGAGGCCAGATACGTATCGAGCGGCGGGCGCCTGCAGGCGCTGAACTTTTCCGGCATCACCGGCAGCGGCGAGGCGGTTGTCAGCCAGACAAGGGAAGGCCGCGTCTTGAATATCACGAGCGGCGATGCCGGTGCCGTCTCGCGCTTCGCCGATCTCTATCAGCATATGCAGGGCGGGCTGCTCAACATGTCGATCAGGCTCGGCGACGGCGGCAATTGGGATGGCTCGGTCGATATACGCCGCTTCGCCATCGTCAACGAGCAGCGCCTGCACTCGATCGTTTCAACGCCCGTCGGCGAGAACCAGCGCAGTCTCAATTCCGCCGTCAAACGCAATATCGACACCTCCGCGCAGCGCTTCCAGCGCGGCTTTGCGCGCGTCGTGTCCCGCGGCGGCGTGGTCGGTGTCGAAAACGGCGTGGTGCGCGGCGATCAGATCGGGGCCACGTTCCAGGGCGTGATCCGCGATCAGCGCGGCAACATGGATATGACCGGCACCTTCATGCCGGCCTATGGATTGAACCGGCTGTTTGCCGAGCTGCCGGTCATTGGGATCATTCTCGGGAACGGTTCGGATCGCGGCCTGATCGGCATCACGTTCAAGCTGACCGGCAAATTCGACCATCCGGCCATGCAGATCAATCCGCTGTCGATCATTGCGCCGGGCGTTTTTCGCAACATCTTCGAGTTCCAATAAAAAAAGCCGGCGCAAAGGCCGGCTTGCTTGAATTTCGAGACCGTGGGGCTCAGGCCGCGCGGCGGATGAGGATGTGCTTCTTCTTGCCGAGCGACAGCTTGATGACGCCATCGGCGGTGATTTCACCGCTGCCGATCAGCCTACGCTCGTCGCTGACCGCTTGGTCGTTGATGCGCACGGCTCCGCCCTGAACGTGACGGCGGGCTTCGCCGTTGGAGTTAGCAAGGCCGGCGCGGACCATCAGCGAAAGCAAGCCGATACCGGCGTCGAGTTCGGATGCGGGAACATCGACGGACGGAAGGTTCTCGGCGATCCCGCCTTCTTCGAAGGTTTTGCGAGCCGTTTCAGCGGCCTCTTCGGCAACGGTGCGGCCATGCAGGATCGCCGTTACTTCGGTTGCGAGTATCTTCTTTACCTCATTGATTTCCGAGCCACCGAGCGCAGACAAGCGTGCGATCTCGGCCATTGGCAAGGTGGTGTAAAGCTTGAGGAAGCGCGGGATGTCCGCATCTTCGGTATTGCGCCAGTATTGCCAGAAGTCATAGGCCGAGAACATATCGGCGTTCAGCCAGACGGCACCGGTCGCCGACTTGCCCATCTTGGCGCCGGAAGATGTCGTCAAAAGCGGAGAGGTCAGGGCATAGAGCTGTGTAGTCCCCATGCGGTGACCGAGATCTATACCATTGATGATGTTGCCCCACTGGTCGGAACCGCCCATCTGCAGCTGGCAGCCGTAGCGTTTTGCCAGTTCGACGAAGTCGTAGGCCTGCAGGATCATGTAATTGAATTCGAGGAACGAGAGCGACTGTTCGCGATCGAGACGCGTCTTCACGCTGTCGAAGGCCAGCATGCGATTGACCGAGAAGTGGCGACCGACATCGCGCAGGAAATCGAGGTAGTTGATCGAACGCAGCCATTCGGCATTGTTGATCATCAAGGCGTCTTTCGGACCCTCACCGTAGGTGAGGTAATTCGAGAAGACACGCTTGATCGAGGCGATGTTGCTCTCGATCGTTTCGACGGTCATCAACTGGCGTGCTTCCTCCTTGAAGGACGGATCGCCTACCATGCCGGTGCCGCCGCCCATCAGCGAAATCGCGCGGTGGCCGGTTTTCTGCAGCCAGTGGAGCATCATGATCTGGATCAGCGAGCCTGCATGCAGGCTCGGCGCCGTGGGATCGAAGCCGATATATGCCGTCACGGTTTCCTTGGCGAACAGATCGTCGAGGCCTGCTTCATCGGAGATCTGATGAATGAAGCCGCGCTCTTTCAGGATGCGCAGGAAATCGGATTTGAACTCGGACATGACTTCGTCTCTTTGGGGGTGTCGGATTGATACTTGTTGAACTGCCGCGGCGCGTTTAGCACTGTTTTGCCGAAAGTGCACTATTCCGTTCGGAATGTTTTGGAGGATGGATGGGTAAAATAAGAACCGCAATCGGCCTGATGAGCGGAACGTCGATGGACGGAATCGATGTCGCCCTGGTTCGCACAGACGGTGAAGCCAGCGTGGAACGGGGGCCGTTTCTGGGTGTGCCTTACGATCCGGCCTTTCGCGACAGGCTGAAGTTTTCGCTTGAAGGCGCAAAATCCATACTCAGGCGCAAGGAACGACCCGGTGAACTTGCAGCAATCGAGCGAGAGCTTACGCTGCGTCATGCATCTGCCGTCACGCAATTTCTCGATCGTTGCGGTCTGGATCGAAGCGCAATCGATGTCGTCGGATTCCACGGCCAGACCGTGCTGCACCGGCCCGACGAGGCACTGACCGTCCAGCTCGGCGACGGGCCGCTGCTTGCGAGCGAAACCGGCATCCCGATCGTCTACGACATGCGGGCGAACGACATGGTGCATGGCGGGCAGGGTGCGCCGCTCGTGCCGGCCTATCATGCGGCGCTTTCGGGGACGCTTCGGGACGCCAAGCTGCCGGTCTGCTTCGTCAATATCGGCGGCATCTCGAACCTTACCTATATCGGCGCCGACGGCTCGATCGTCGCCTATGACAGCGGGCCGGGAAATACCTTGATCGACCAATGGGTCGAGACACATGCCGGGATTCCGTTCGACCAGGGCGGCATGATTGCTTCGGAAGGCAAGATCGTCGCCGAACTGGTCGACCTGTATCTGGAAAGCCCGTTCTTTACTGCCGAAAAACGCCGTTCGCTCGATCGCAACGATTTTCTACCGCCGAGCGGAGCGGACGCCGAGCTCGCGGACGGTGCGAGGACGCTCGCCTATGTGGCTGCCGCCTCGATCATCAAATCGGCCGGTCACCTCCCGGTGATGCCGACGGTCTACATCGTGTGCGGCGGCGGACGGCTGAACCGCACGATCATGCGCGATCTTGCTGATCTCGCTGCCCGCCAAAATGCCGACGTGATCTCCGCCGAGGTTGCGGGCTTTAACGGCGATGCCATGGAAGCTGAAGCCTGGGGGTACCTAGCAGTCCGGTCGCTGGAGGGACTGCCGCTGACTTTTCCGGGCACGACCGGTGTCAAGGAACCAGTCAGCGTCGTCATTCTTGCGGGGCCTTGATGGTGGCAACGCTTATTCTCGAAACCTCGCGGCTGCGTCTGGTGATGTGGAATGCAAGCGATGCGGGGTTCGTCCGCAAGCTGCATTCGACGATTGGCACAACGCGTTATATGTCCGGCGGCGCGCCCTGGAGCATTGAGAAGTGCGAGGAGCGGCTTGCCAGCTGGTTCAAAGAGAATGCGCAGGACGGGACGACAAAGTACAAGCTCCTGAGCAGAGATGACGGCCGCTTCATCGGCCGCGCTGGCATTTCGATGCATGACCGCGACGCAAACGAATTCGAACTCGGTTATGCGCTTTGCGAGGAAGAATGGGGAAAGGGCTATGCGACGGAAGTGGCCAGTGCGCTTGCGATTTGGTTCTTCGACAAGGGCTTCGCCACGCGTTTCATCGCTTTCACGCATCCGGAAAACTTCGCCTCGCAGCATGTACTGAAGAAGATCGGAATGCGGCCCGTCGCGCCGCGACTGATAGACGGCTTTGTGGCGCCGACATTCGAGCTCGGCGCCACCGACATTTGATTGTCAGCGAATACGCTTTGCTGCCGGTTCCGGCACCAGTTCGCCGTTCAGGCGGCGGTCGAGATAGTCCTCGCATTCCGCCATCAGTGTTTCGACCTGGCCGTTGAAGAAGTGATTGGCATTCGGCACGGTACGGTGAGTGATGAGGATGCCCTTCTGCGTCTTCAGCTTTTCGACCAGACCGTTGACATCCTTTTCTGGCGCGACCTTGTCGGCTTCGCCGTTGATGATCAGGCCGGAAGACGGGCAGGGCGCCAGGAACGAGAAGTCGTAGGTGTTCGGTTGCGGCGCAATCGACATGAAGCCTTCGATTTCCGGGCGGCGCATCAGCAGCTGCATGCCGATCCAGGCGCCGAAGGAATAGCCAGCGACCCAACAGGTCTTCGAATCGGGATGCAAGCTCTGCACCCAATCGAGCGCGGAAGCGGCATCCGAAAGCTCGCCGGCGCCGTGGTCGAATTCGCCCTGGCTGCGGCCGATTCCGCGGAAGTTGAACCGCAATGTGGTGAACCCGCGCTTCTGGAACATGTAGAAGAGCTGGTAGACGATCTGGTTGTTCATCGTGCCGCCGAACTGCGGGTGCGGGTGCAGGATAAGGGCGATCGGCGCGCTTTTTTCCTTGGAGGGCTGGTAGCGGCCTTCAAGACGGCCGGCTGGGCCGTTGAAAATGACTTCGGGCATCGGTACTCCGGGTTTTTATTTTCGCGTTCCTGCTGCTTAGACTTGACGAACGTTGTCAGCTTTTCTAAAACGCAGTTTAGAACAATTCGAAACTTGCATACGATCCACGCATCGTGGACGTGTCATAAGGCAAGCCCGGCGGAAATTTCAAGGAAAATGAACCGTGGCAGCCTAGCAGGATCAAGCGCAGGACAAAAGAGCATGGCGCCGCCCCGCCTTTATCTTGATTGGAACGCGACATCGCCGCTGCATCCCGCAGCGCGCGAGGCGGTTGTAAGCGCGCTTGCTCTGTTTGGAAATCCGAATTCTGTTCACGGCGAAGGCCGCGCCGTACGCGCTGCGATCGAGGGTGCGCGCCGCCAGATTGCGGCGCTGAGCGCGGCCGAACCGGCAAATGTGATTTTTACCAGTGGCGCGACGGAAGCGGCCAATATGGTGCTGACGCCGGATTTCCGCATGGGGCGCATGCCGCTTGCGATCGACCATCTCTACTATTCGGCGATCGAGCATCCGGCCGTGCGAGAAGGCGGCCGCTTTTCTGCTGAGAAGACGACTGAGATTCCAGTTACGTCCGCAGGTGTCGTGGATTTGGCAGCGCTGGAGAGATTGCTTGCCGGCCATGACAGGGCCGCGGGCTTGCCGATGGTGGCGATCATGCTCGTCAACAACGAGACAGGTATCGTTCAGCCGGTCCGCGAAGCCGCCAAGATCGTACAGACGTATGGCGGGGTTCTCGTAGTGGATGCGGTGCAGGCAGCAGGACGCCTGAAGCTCGACATCAACGAGCTCGGTGCCGATTTTCTGATCGTGTCCTCACACAAGCTCGGCGGGCCGAAAGGAGCCGGCGCGCTTGTGTCGCGCGGTGAGACCCTGATGCCGAGGCCGCTGATCCGCGGTGGGGGCCAGGAAAAAGGTCACCGTTCGGGGACTGAAAATTCCGCTGCCATCATTGGCTTCGGTGCCTCCGCAGCCGCGGCACTTGCCGAGTTCGACGAGCGCAATAGCAGATTTGAAAGGCTTCGCGACCGTCTTGAGGCTGGAATGCGGCGTGCAGCGCCCGGTTTGCTGATCTATGGGGCGGACGGGCCGCGGGTATCGAATACGAGCTTCTTCACCCTTCCCGGCCTCAAGGCCGAGACCGGCCAGATCGCCTTCGATCTCGAAGGCGTTGCTCTTTCGGCAGGCTCCGCCTGCTCGTCCGGCAAGGTCGGCGAAAGCCATGTGCTTGTGGCCATGGGCCGCGACCCGAAAATGGGCGCGCTGCGCATCTCGCTCGGTTTTGCGACGACGGAAGACGAAATCGACAGGGCGGTCGCCGCCTTTGCGAAGATTGCCGGGCGGTGCAGGCCGGCCGGAGAGGCGGCCTGACGGCCTCACTAAATTGCGGAAACGCAAATTTCCGCTTGCCAATCGGGCTGAAAAGCGCCTTTTGGCCACCTACATACGGGGTAACGAAAATCGCCCCAAGACAAGCTGCCGGACCTTTACCCGGCGAGATTGGAGAACGACATGCCCGCCGTCCAAGATACGGTTGAACGCGTCCGCCAGATCGATGTGGACCAGTACAAATACGGCTTCGAAACCATCATCGAGATGGACAAGGCACCCAAGGGCCTGTCCGAAGAGATCATTCGCTTCATCTCCGCCAAGAAGCGTGAGCCTGAATGGATGCTCGAATGGCGCCTTGAGGCCTACAAGCGCTGGCTGACGATGGACGAGCCCACCTGGGCGCGCGTCGACTATCCGAAGATCGACTTCAATGAAATCCACTTTTACGCTGCGCCGAAGAGCACATCCGGTCCCTCGTCGCTGGCTGAAGTCGATCCGGAGCTTCTGAAGGTCTATGAGAAGCTGGGCATCCCGCTGCGCGAGCAGGAAATCCTTGCCGGCGTTGAGAAGCCGAAGATCGCCGTCGATGCCGTCTTCGATTCCGTTTCGGTCGTGACGACCTTCAAGGAGGAGCTGAAGAAGGCCGGCGTGATCTTCATGTCGATCTCCGAGGCGATCCGAGAACATCCCGAGCTCGTGCAGAAGTATCTCGGCTCCGTCGTTCCGCAGACCGACAATTACTACGCGACGCTGAACTCCGCCGTCTTCACCGATGGCTCCTTCGTCTTCGTGCCGAAGGGCGTCCGCTGCCCGATGGAGCTCTCCACCTATTTCCGCATCAACGAGAAGAATACCGGTCAGTTCGAGCGCACGCTGATCATCGCCGAGGAAGGCGCCTATGTGTCCTACCTCGAAGGCTGCACGGCGCCACAGCGTGACGAAAACCAGTTGCACGCCGCCGTCGTCGAACTGATCGCGCTGGACGATGCCGAAATCAAGTATTCCACCGTCCAGAATTGGTATCCGGGCGATGCCCAGGGCAAGGGCGGCATCTACAACTTCGTCACCAAGCGCGGCGATTGCCGCGGCGACCGATCGAAGATCTCGTGGACGCAGGTCGAGACCGGCTCCGCCATCACCTGGAAGTACCCGTCCTGTATCCTGCGCGGCGACGATAGCCGCGGCGAGTTCTATTCGATCGCCGTGTCCAACGGCCATCAGCAGGTCGACAGCGGTACCAAGATGATCCATCTCGGCAAAAACACCTCGAGCCGCATCATTTCCAAGGGTATTGCCGCCGGCGTGTCGCAAAACACCTATCGCGGTCAGGTTTCGGCCCACCGCAAGGCCTCGAACGCGCGCAACTTCACGCAGTGCGACTCGTTGCTGATCGGCGACAAGTGCGGCGCACATACGGTGCCCTACATCGAGGCAAAGAATTCGACGGCACATTTCGAGCACGAGGCGACGACCTCGAAGATCTCCGAAGATCAGCTCTTCTATTGCCTGCAGCGCGGCATCCCGGAAGAAGCGGCGATTGCGCTGATCGTCAACGGCTTCGTCAAGGAAGTCCTGCAGGAACTGCCGATGGAGTTCGCCGTCGAGGCGCAGAAGCTGATCAGCATCTCGCTCGAAGGCAGCGTGGGCTAACGCCAACCGAAACGACTACGCGATGGCGCGCGCGGCGCGCCTTTCTACGATTGTTTTTATGGGACATAACCATGCTTGAAATCAGAAACCTGCACGCCCGCATCGCCGAAGACGGCACCGAAATCATCCGCGGCTTAGACCTTACGGTGAAGGCTGGCGAAGTGGCTGCCATCATGGGGCCTAACGGCTCTGGCAAGTCGACGCTCTCCTATATTCTCGCGGGTCGCGAAGACTATGAAGTGACCGAAGGCGACATTCTTTACAACGGCGAGAGCATCCTCGAGCTCGACGCTGCCGAGCGCGCCGCCAAGGGTATTTTCCTCGCCTTCCAGTATCCGGTTGAGATCCCGGGTGTCGCCACCATGCAGTTCTTGAAGGTCGCGATGAACGAGCAGCGCAAGGCGCGCGGCGAAGAAGAGCTGAAGACGCCGGATTTCATGCGTCTCGTCAAGGACGCGGCCGGCAAGCTGCAGATCAATACCGAGATGCTGAAGCGTCCGCTGAACGTCGGCTTCTCCGGCGGCGAGAAGAAGCGCGCCGAGATCCTGCAGATGGCGCTGCTTCAGCCCCAGCTTTGCGTGCTCGACGAGACCGATTCCGGCCTCGACATCGACGCGCTGAAGATCGTTGCCGATGGCGTCAACGCACTACGCTCGCCGGACCGCGCGGTGGTCGTCATCACCCATTACCAGCGCCTGCTCGACTACATCGTCCCAGACACGGTTCACGTCCTCTACA
>NZ_JABEPH010000199.1:0-11201 GCF_013004495.1 Rhizobium sp. SEMIA 4085 | reverse complement strand
GTATGGTCCGACGGAACGGGCAGGGTCGGGAACAGACGGTCGAGCGAACGTCCGACCATGCTCTCGACAATCGTGCGCACGGGCGTCGCGCTGTCGGCGAATTCCTGCACGCGCTCACCGTCGCGAAGCACGACGATCCGGTCGGTAATCTGCCTGATCTCCTCCATGCGGTGGGAGATGTAGATGATGCCAACGCCTTCGGATCGAAGCTTTCGGACCTGTTCGAAAAGAGCTTCCGTCTCCGCGCCACCGAGTGCTGCGGTCGGCTCGTCCAGTATCAGGAGCTTTGCATTGAGAGCCAGCGCTTTCGCGATTTCGATGAGCTGCTGATTTGCGGTTGAAAGGCCGGCGACTTTCCGCGTTGCTGGTATATGAAGGTTCAGGCGAGCGAGCTGCTGCGTTGCGCGGCGAACCATCTGGGCGCGGTCGACGACGCCGTTCTTCGTGGGCCAGCGTCCGATGAAGACGTTTTCTGCAATGGAAAGCTGCGGAAGGAGTTGCAGCTCCTGGTGGATCAGGACGACACCCTTGTCGATCGCCTCCCTTGGGGTGGCCGGGGCATAAGGCTGTCCCAGCCATGTCATTGATCCTTCGGATGGCGTGCGTGACCCGGCGATGATGCCGGAGAGCGTTGACTTGCCCGCTCCGTTCTCACCCAGAAGTGCAACGACTTCGCCCGGATAGACGTCAAGGCTGACATTTCTCAGAACCTTGAGCGGCCCATATCGCTTCGATATGCCCCTCAGGGAAAGAACCGGATCAGTCACGGCACACCTCCTCAAGACCTCGACTTTGTTACGGGTGGCTGGCGATGAAACCTGCGACGTTTTCCTTGGTCGTCAACGTGGCATCCAAGAGCTGTACCGGCGGTACCTTCTCTCCGGCGACGAGCTTGGCGGCGTTTGCGACCGCGTCGCGTCCCATCTTCTGCGTTTGCTGCGTTGCAGTCACGTCGAAGACCCCCTTGCTGAGCGCTTCGAGGGCTGCTGTATCGCCGTCGAAGCCGCCCACCACGATCTTCTGGGAGGGATTGGCGACTTTGATTGCCTGCGCGGCGCCAAGTGCGAGTGCGTCGGCTTGGGCAAATACGATCGAGACGTCGGGGTTTGCCTGGAGCATGTTCTGCATGATCTGGAATCCTTCGTCCTGGCTCCATATGTTCGAGTACTGCTCGGCAACAACCTTCACGTCCGGATTGGCCTTGAGGGATTCAGCGCATCCCTTGGAGCGGTCGACCTCGGGGGTCGTCCCCTTCTGGCCATGGATGATCACCATTTTGCCCTTGCCGCCGGCTTGCTTCAGAATGTAGTCGCAAACGGCCTTGGCGGAGGCGACGGAATCCGTTGCAAGGAAGGTGTCGCCGGGCGCTCCGTCGGCGTTTCGGTCAACGTTCACCACCGGAACGCCGGCATTCTTGGCAAGCTTGACCGGAACGGTCGCTGCGGCCGCACCCGCCGGAATGTAGATCAGTGCGTCGATGTTCTGGGTCAAAAGGTCCTGGATCTGGTTGACCTGCGTCGGTCCGTCGCCCTTCGCGTCGACCGTGACGACTTCGATGCCATGCTTCTTGGCTTCGTCCTCGACGGACTGCTTGATCTGATTGAAGAAGTTTGCCTGAAGGTTGGCAACGGCCAGGCCGAGCTTCTTCAGCTCCGCCGCATGTACAGGACCGAGCGTGAGACCAAGTAGTGCGGCAGACGCGAGCATGGTGCGCGCAATTTTCATTTTAATTCCTCCGTTGTTTGATGGAACCCTCGGGTCATTCCTCCCCCTCGGGGTGTTGATCCGCCCCAACCCTTGGGGGCGGAATTCGTGGAGCGCGCCAACTCGGCGGCCGCTCGTCAGGCGCGACGCCGACGAATTGTCTCCGCGCCGACCGCAAGCACGATGACGATGCCGATGATCACCTGCTGAAGGAACGGCGAGACATTGAGAAGATTGAGACCGTTGCGAAGGACGCCGATGATGAGAACACCGATGAGCGTTCCCCCGATCCCGCCGGCGCCGCCAGAGAGCGAAGTCCCGCCGATGACGACCGCAGCGATGGTGTCCAACTCATAGCCAAAGCCACTGGACGGCTGGACCGAGTCCAGGCGGGCCGCGAGCACGATGCCGGCTAGTCCTGCAAGGACTGCGCTGATCACATAGACGCCGATCGTCACGAGCTGGACGTTGATGCCCGCCAGACGCGCGACCTCCGGATTCCCGCCCACGGCGTAGAGCATTCGACCTTCGGAACGAAAGTGCAGGAATAGCCAAGCGGCAAGGACGACGGCAAGCATCAGAAAGACGGTGGCCGTCAGCACACCGAAATGGCGATCGATTGCGAGCATCATGAACCAGTCAGGGAACCCCACGATCTGCTGACCGTCCGTGATCATATTTGCGACGCCGCGAGCCGCGGACATCATGGCCAGAGTGGCGATGAACGCCGGAACCCTGAACTGCGTTACCAGCAGGCCTACGATCAACCCCGAAACGGCGGATGCGATCAGACCGAAAGCGATCCCGACGGGAAGCGGAAGGCCGGCGATGTGGGCGGTCCAGCCCATGACCATCATCGCAAGGGCAAGAACCGAGCCGACCGACAGGTCAATGCCGCCGATGAGGATGACGAAGGTCATACCCACCGCCATGATGCCAAGGACGGTGATCTGATCGAGAATATTGAGGCCGTTTCGAACCGAGAGAAACGCGTCCGTGCTGAAGCTCAGGAAGATGCAAAGCGCGAGCAGTCCCACGAGCGGACCGGTGGCACCCTTGAGCTTGCTCAGCCAGGTGCCGGATGAAAGCCTCTGTTCATTGATGTCGAGCGCCACCATCGTTCCTCCCTGGGTCTAGCTGGTAGCCAATATTCGTGCAGGTAAGAATAATTATTCACACCCGTTGGAAAATTCATTAACAAGTTGGTTTGCGGCTGTCAACAGCGATTGTCCGCGTCAATGGTTTGAGATGTTCGCGCTAGGGGCTTGACTAAACGATGTCATGTGCAAAAATATTGATAAGTGAATAATTATGCACACGAGGAATCAATGGATACCACAGAACTTGAGCGCCTCGCTCGCGAGATCCGATTGCGCGATCTTCGGGCAGTTTTTGAAGCAGGCGCCGGCCATATCGGCGGTGAGATGTCGGTCATCGACCTCCTCACGGCCCTTTACTTCCGCGTCCTGAAAGTCTGGCCGGACCAGCCGAAGCATCCCGATCGAGACAGGTTCGTCCTTTCCAAGGGGCATACGGCGTGCGCCCTGTACGTAACCCTGGCAAAGCGCGGTTTTATTCCCGAAGAGGAGATATCCACCTTTTTGCAGCCGCACTCGAGACTGAATGGACATCCCAACTGCAACAAGGTTCCAGGCGTCGAAACGAATACCGGTCCGCTCGGCCATGGTCTGCCGGTTTCGGTGGGCATGGCGAAGGCCGCCAAGCTCTCCGGCGCGATGTATCATACGTACGTTGTCACCGGCGACGGGGAGATGCAGGAGGGGTCCAACTGGGAGGCAATCATGGCAGCCGTCCAATTCAAGCTGGATAACCTGACGTTGATCGTCGACCACAACAGGTTCCAACAGGGTGCGGCACTTGCCGACACCAACGACATCGCCCCACTTCGACCGAAACTAGAAGCATTCGGTTGGGAGGTGTCCGAGATTGACGGTAACAATATGCACGAGATCGTTCCTGCGCTCGAACATCGAGGCGACCGCCCGCATTGCATTGTCGCGCACACGAACAAGGGACAAGGAATCTCATTCATGCAGGATCGTGTCGACTGGCATCACAAGGTTCCGAACAAGGAACAATACGAAATCGCAGTGGCAGAACTGTCGGAGGCACTGTAATGAACGCGTCAGTAAACGCACCCAAGCTTTACGACTGCCGTGACGCGTTCGCAGCGACGCTCGAACGCCTGGCGACCGAGAACGAGAAAGTTGTAGCGGTCTGCAATGACTCGGTAGGCTCGTCGAAGCTTGGCGGCTTCAGGTCGAAATTTCCGGAGCGCCTGATCAATGTCGGAATTGCGGAACAGAACATGGTCGGCGTTGGAGCAGGCCTGGCCAACGGCGGGCACCTACCATACGTCTGCGGCGCCTCTCCGTTCCTGACTGGACGATCGCTTGAACAGATCAAGGCGGACATCTCTTACTCGAACGCGAATGTTAAGCTCGTGGGCATCTCCTCTGGAATGGCATATGGCGAGCTCGGGCCGACCCATCACTCGATCGAGGATTTCGCATGGACGCGGGTCCTGCCGAACCTTCCTGTGATCGCGCCCTGCGACCGCATCGAGACCGCAGCGGCCGTCGAGTGGGCGGCGACCTACGACGGGCCATGCTTCCTCCGGCTTTCGCGCGTGGGCGTGCCCGACCTTCTTGCGGAAGGTCACAAGTTCAAGCTTGGCAAGGCAAATCTCCTGCGCGAAGGTTCCGACGTCACGCTCATTGCGAACGGCACATTGACTCACCGTATGCTGAAAGCCGCCGAAATCCTCACGGAACGTGGCATTGGGGCCAGGGTTCTCAACTTCGCGACGGTTCGCCCTATAGACGAGGATGCCATCATTGCCGCTGCCAATGAAACCGGAGCGATCGTGACGGCAGAAGAGCATTCGATTTTCGGCGGGCTAGGCTCCGCAGTCGCCGAGGTGGTGGTCGACAATGCCCCCGTTCCGATGAAGCGCCTGGGCGTTCCGGGCGTCTATGCTCCGACCGGTTCGGCTGAGTTCCTTCTCGATGAATTCGGCATGGCTCCGTCGGCAATCGCGGATGCCGCCCAGGCGCTTATCAGGCGCAAATAAGCCGGTTGCACGCGATCGAGCCGGGACGCTCAGCCGCCCCGGCCTTTTAATTTGTGGAGGATACGATGCTCGCTATTCTGGCGATCGATCAGGGCACGACCAATTCAAAGGCAGTTCTGGTTTCTGAAAAGGGAGAAGTCCTCGGCAGAGGCTCCGCGGCTGTGGGAATTTCCTATCCGAAACCCGGCTGGGTCGAACAAGAACCGAACCGTCTCTACACGTCTGTTTGCGAGGCGATCGAAGTCTGCCTGAAAGCGGTCCCGGACGTAACCATTGCGGCTGTGGCAATTTCCAATCAGCGCGAGTCGGTCACGGTTTGGGATGCTGAGACGGGAGAAGCGCTCGGACCGGTCCTCAGTTGGCAATGCAGGCGCACGGCACCTGATTGCGAGCGTCTCCTCGTCGAAGGACATCTGGGTCGCGTGCAGGCGCTCACGGGCCTACCCCTCGACCCAATGTTCCCAGGTTCGAAATTCCGATGGCTGCTTGATCGCGTGCCGAACGGCCGACCAGTGCGACTGGGAACGATCGACAGTTGGCTCGTACACTGCATGAGCGGCGGACGCCGGCACGTGTGCGATGCCTCGAACGCCGCCAGGAGCCAATTGTTCGACCTTGAGGAGCAGACGTGGAGTATGGAGCTCGGCGAGATTTTCGGTGTCGATACCGCACTCCTGCCGGAGGTGCTCGACAGTTCAGCCGATTTCGGAACAACAAAAGGGCTGCAGGGCGTACCCGACGGCACCCCTATCAGGGCCGCGATCGGGGACAGCCATGCAGCCCTGTTCGGCCATGGAGCGTTTAAACCTGGTGATGGAAAGATAACCTTCGGAACGGGGTCTTCGGTGATGACAACCCTTCCGCGATTCATCGCCCCACGCAATGGCGTCACGACTACCGTCGCCTGGCGCATCGACGGAACGCCGACTTTCGCTTTCGAAGGTAACATCCTCGTTTCTGCCGCGA
The DNA here is from genome assembly GCF_013004495.1 of Rhizobium sp. SEMIA 4085. NCBI lineage: Bacteria > Pseudomonadati > Pseudomonadota > Alphaproteobacteria > Hyphomicrobiales > Rhizobiaceae > Rhizobium > Rhizobium sp. SEMIA 4085. The sequence goes on along the minus strand of NZ_JABEPH010000199.1, from coordinate 5,437 downwards.
GCCTTCCATGGATGGCGGGCATTCTCGGCCTTGCGGACGTCGCTGCGCTGATCGACCTTGCCGAGACCGCCGAAGCAGGCGGGCCGGGATTCGTGCCAGCCTTCGTAGGACTGGGTGCACCATACTGGAACTCTAATGCTCGCGCCCTTTTCTCTCAGATCAATTTCAGTACGACGCGTGCGCAGATGGCACGTTCGGTGACCGATTCGATCGCGTTTCAGGCCCACGACGTGATCGCGGCCATGCGAGCACAAAGTGGCGGCGAACTTGGCGCCCTTTATGTCGACGGCGGACCAAGCCAGAACCGCTTCCTGATGCAGTGCGTGTCGAACCTTGTCGAGCACGCCGTCATCCAATGCGAGGCCCCCGAGGCGTCGGCAGTTGGCGCCGCATATCTGGCAGGACTGTCGCTTGGTCTGTGGCGCGATCTTGAAGTCATCGCGGCAATACCCAGAAGCACGCAGATCATTGACCCGGAACCTGTGGACCGGGCAGCGCTCCTGAATACCTGGAATGATGCTGTCGCCCGCTCGACGTCGCGCCAAACAATGGCTAAAGGTGAATAAAAATTCCCACCGGGATCAGCCATGGCTCGCCTCAACGAACTCCGCCTCATGTCAAGAGTGGCCCAGATGTACCACATCGAAGGGCGACGGCAGGCTGAGATAGCGCAGCATCTTCGCCTGTCGCAGGCCACGGTCTCCCGAATGCTGAAACGTGCCGAGGCCGAGGACATCGTTCGCACCAGCGTCATTCCTCCTGTCGGTACCTACAGTGAGCTTGAGGGCGCTCTCAGGCAGAAGTACGGACTACCCGAAGCCGTCGTCGTCGAATGTAGCGAGGATCGAGACGGCGCGGTCATGGCACGGATTGGGGAAGCGGCTGCCCATCTCCTTGAGGTCACCCTTGCCCCTGGCGAGATCATTGGAGTTTCGAGTTGGAGTCAGACCATCTTCAAGATGGTCGAAAACATTCACCCGCAGAAAAGCGCCCAGGCGAAGTATGTCGTTCAGACGCTCGGGGGCATGGGCGACCCCTCGGTGCAGACACATGCCACTCAACTGACGACTCGACTGGCACGGCTGACCGGCGCGGAGCCGAAGCTGCTTCCGGTGCAAGGCGTGACGACCTCGCGGGAGGCCAAGCTGCTCATGCAGGCCGATCCGTTCGTCCGTGAGACAATGGACCTGTTCGGCAGCATCTCACTGGCAATCGTCGGCATCGGAGCGGTCGAGCCTTCCGAGCTCCTTGCGCGTTCGGGGAACATCTTTTCGTCGCGGGAGCTCTCCGACCTAGCTGAAGCGGGAGCCGTTGGCGATATCTCGCTCCGGTTCTTCGACAGGAATGGTAAGGCGGTTAAGACGCCGCTCGACGAGCGCGTTATTGGTATCCCGCTCGAAGACCTCGAACGCGTGGATCGCGTGATCGCCTTAGCCGGTGGGTTTAAGAAGACCGCCGCCATCGCCGGCGCCCTTCGAATTGGGGTCATCGACATGCTTGTTACGGACAAGTTCACCGCCCAACGACTCATTGATCTGTAAATCCGGCATTGGACGACCCAAAACGTCGGCGCCTGCATTGTCTGCCAGCGGGCCCGGAGACGAACTGCACAGCCTGTGCGATGCTGCAGCAGTGGTCCGCCATCGTAGCGATGCCCCCAAAGTCAATTGATGACTTCAGGAATGAAGCCGCCTGTCTGACGTTTCCAAAGGCGAGCAAACAGGCCATCCTGTTCGACCAGTTCGTCCGGCCTGCCTTCTTCCACGATACGCCCCTGATCGAGCACGACGATTCGGTCCATCCTGGCGATGGTTGAAAGGCGGTGTGCGATGGCAATGACCGTCTTTCCCGCCATCACCAGATTGAGTTTTTCCTGGATGGCTGCCTCGAATTCGCTGTCGAGTGCGGAGGTCGCCTCGTCGAGCACCAAAATGGGTGCGTTCTTCAACAGGACGCGCGCAATGGCGATACGCTGGCGTTGGCCGCCGGAGAGCTTGATGCCGCGGTCGCCGACGAAGGCGTCAAAGCCCTTGCGGCCTTCACCGTCCGCAAGATCGGCAATGAACGCGTCGGCCCTTGCCGTCTTTGCCGCCTGTTCGATCTCGTCCTGCGTCGCCTCCGGCCGACCGTAGCGGATATTGTCACCGACCGAACGGTGCAAAAGCGAGACGTCCTGCGCGATGACCCCGATCGCGCGGCGAAGGCTTGCTTGCGCGACCGTGCGGATGTCCTGTCCGTCGATCAAGATCGCGCCGTCGCGTATGTCGTAGAAGCGCAGCAGCAGGCTAACCAGCGTCGTCTTGCCCGCCCCGGACAGGCCGACGAGCCCAACTTTTTCGCCGGGCCGCACCGTCAGCGACAGCCCATCGATCACCGGCTTGCCGGTTTTATAGGCGAAGCGGACATTCTCGAAACGGATCTCCCCGCGGTTGACAGTCAATTCGGCCGCGTCCGGCCCGTCGATGATGGTGGGTGGCGTCGTCATCACTGGCATGGCGTCCTTGATGGTGCCTATCGCCTGGAAGATCTGGTGGCCCATCTGCAGGAAGGTGAAGGTGTGCCCGGACAACCGGTGGAGGATGTAGACCGCCGCGACGAACTCGCCGACCGTGAGAAAGCCGTTGACGAGGCCCGAGAAACCGATCGAAAGAATCGACAACCAGAGCGCCATGTTGAGCGCTACAACGATCAGTTCCGACGTCCGGTAAATGCGTTGTTCCTTGTGTTGCGTCTGCACGGCCTTCTGCAGGATGCGGCGGATGGCGCCCGCCTCGCTGTCTTCAGCAGCGAACTGTTTGATCATCTGCATGTTGCTGTAGAGATCAGTGATGGCGCCGGCGACGAGGCTGCGCTGCTTGGCGGTGCGGCGCGAGCGTTCGGCAAAGATCGGCGCAAGCCTGACGGCAAGCGCGACGTTGAGGATGATCCAGACGAGGACCGGCAGGGCGAGCTGCCAGGACAACGTGCCGAGCAGGATCATCGAGCCGACCATCTGCAGGAGGAAGCGCGGGATAGACTGGAATGCGGCAATGATCTGCTGCTGTACGGCGGACGCCACCTGCGAAAGACGGGAGGCAACCTGTCCGGCAAAGAGTTCGTGAAAGAAGGCGAGATCCTGCCTTTCCACCGCCTTGTGACCCTGCCACTGGATGGCGGCCGGCATGCCGACGCCCAGCGTATGCGAGGTGAGGGTGTTTACAAGGAACGAGGCGACCGGCGTGCCCGGAAAAATTAGGAGGCCGAGAAAGGCAAGCAGCGGCCATTCGCTGTGCAGGAAGGCGAGGGCGCCTTGAGCCGTCACGCCGTCGACGATGACCGAAAGCCCCCAGACGATCGTCAGGCTGATGGCTTCGACCACCATCGAGGAAAGTGCCAAGACGATCAGAACGCCGCGGAACATCGAGATGAAGTGCACGAGGACCGCGACCGGGCCCTCGGAGGGCAGCGGGCGATAGGGGATCTCGAGCGGCCGGACCAGCGTCTCGAAGGGACGGTAGATCGCATCTGAAATCGACATGGGCCGCTCGGGTCAAAAATCGGCGGAGGGCTTGGGGACACAGCTACGCGGGTTCCATAGGACCATCTTCGGGCTGCAATCTCAACTAGAAAATCTCTGCTCGTGAGAATTAGTAATATAATTTTGCCCCGTTGGCGGAACAATCGCGGCGGTTTTCCGTTACGGCTGCATGACATCGGAACCAGACGAACCGGCCGTGCTGCAGTATCTGCCGTACGAAACTGACAGGGCTCTTGTTCGGCAGTTGCAATCATTGCCGACATTTGCCGTGCCTTCAGACACCGACGATGCTTTCGGCCCCTTCTTGAAGAGACTTGACGCCATTCGCGAACACCGCGCCGACGACACTTCCACAAAGTAGTTCGGGTGCGACCGATTCATTCGAGGAAATGAGTTCTTCGTTCCAATGTCGCTGCACCGACATGATCCGAAAGCCGCACCTGCAAAACCATAGCGACCCCAAGCAAGATCGGGGCTCACCCGGTGAAAAATCGAGAGCTCAGTTAACTTGCTGTCGAAACGGAGCCGCGCCGATCGATTGCCATCCAGGCAAAGCTTGGGCGCCGACAAGGCGGGCGAACGCGTCATACCTTGTGCGTCGGCACCGAGGCTTCCGTTTCCGCGTTGCGTCATACGGTCAGCAGGTTTGCAATCCGCATAACCGCAAGTGCGCCTGCGGCGTTGCGTGCGCCCTCCTTCGTGCCCTCGGCACAGGTCCATACGTGATTCTTTTTGGCCTGGAACTCTTTGCCGTCTTGCAGAACCATTAGTTCCCCTTCGGTGATGTGGCAAATCATTGCATTGGGCATGGCGCTGACAGGCAGGTCCGACTGCGGCTGAAACACGAGATCGATGAGCGAGACTGTCTTGTAGCCGGGGATCATCGCAGCCCCCTTGCCGAGCTCCACAGCCCGCACACCCGGCGCCAACTCCTTTCCCTCGTCGGCTCGGTAGGTTTGGGCCTGCGCCGAGCTAGCGCCGCCCGCCAATGCGGCGGCCATGGCGCTAAAGGCGGCGGCGCCACCGTAAACGAAGTGCCGACGATCCACGGACATTTCTTTGCTGTCGATAAACATGAAACCAACCTCCCTGCTAGGTTACCTCCGATTGAGGGTCTCTGGCGCGCCGCCGACATCGGCGATGGCGAGATCATCTGAACCTCGCTCGGCGTTAGACAAGAACGCCGTGCTAAGCGCCGCTCTGTAAAGCGGCACCACCGCGATCGCAGCTAGGATACTCCTGTCTCCCGCGGCACTCCACTGGTAAGCGGCAGAACGTTGACGACATAATGCCGCCACCGCGGTTCCAAACGTGATTTCTCCAGGCAGCAGAACGCCCACATAGGGGCTGGATCAGATCTCGCCGTCTTCGGACACTGTCGGCGGGAATCCTGCAGGCGCTCTGCTCTTTCCGGCGGCTTCGGTCGTGTCGCCAGGAAGTCTTTCAGCAGTTGCTTGGTCATGCGCAGCGCCAAGAAAGAAACGTGTCGACCAAGTGGTAGTATGCCGTGGTGTCGCCTACGCGGGCCGGGACCACACCTCGAAGGCGGCATAGATCCTTTCACCGGCCGCTTTCGACTGAGCGTCGGAAGACAGACAGAAAGAGGAAGGCCAGTATCCTGAGATCTTGCGATATCGCGTCTTTGCCAAGACCGGTAAACACGCCTTCCTGATACGTCTTAGCAGGCGATTCGCGGGTAGGGAGGGCTCGTCATGATGTGCGGCAGGTCCTCGTTCCATCTGGAGGAGGACGGGATGTACGAGCGGACGATTGGGTTCTTGGTGGCGGCCGAACTGTCAGCTATGTTCTGGGCTGCTCTCTTTCGCGTGCTAGGTTCCATTTGAGGATCGTTCTGCCGGTCACGGCAGGTTCAATTGCACCCGTCGCCGCCGACGCTGCCGGCTCGAAACAAGGATGCTC
>NZ_JABEPH010000198.1:0-11220 GCF_013004495.1 Rhizobium sp. SEMIA 4085 | reverse complement strand
ACCGCGCGCCACCAGGCTGTCGAGCTGCCTGTCGCGAAAGGCCGACCACCAGGCCACCGTCGCAACATCACCGATATTCTTGGTGCTGCCCTCACCGAATTTCGCCGGCAGCGGCATCTCCGGAGGCTTGTGGTCCGGTCCGCTCACGCAGCCCGCCAGCAACAGCAATAGTGCCGGTGTAGCAATACGAAGAGATATCATTCATTTCTTCCTGTAACTCGACCAAGTCTAAATTCTTGCCAAAAGCATCATGCTTTGCCGTCGGCCGCGCTTCGTCCCAACGAGATACACCAATGCCGAAGCAGTCCGCGGGCAATGTATCAATGAGTCATTCATTCTGGCAGTGTATTTTTATCACACTCACGCCACAATTTTCTTGCGGCGGGAGAATACGCGTCGGATGACGACGAAGAAGGACGGCACGAAGAAAATCCCGAGCGCAGTCGCCGCAAGCATGCCGCCGAGGACACCGATGCCGATTGCGTTCTGGGCTGCGGAGCCTGCGCCAGTGGCGACGGCAAGAGGCACGACGCCCAAAATGAAGGCAAGCGATGTCATGATGATCGGGCGCAAACGCAGCCTTGCCGCTTCCAGAGTCGCCCCGAAGACTCCCATTCCGGTCTCCATCCGGTCCTTGGCGAACTCGACGATCAGAATCGCGTTCTTCGCCGCAAGACCTATGGTCGTCAGAAGACCGACCTTGAAGAAGACGTCGTTCGCCTGCCCGAAGAGGGTCGCAGCCATGAGCGCACCGAGCACGCCGACCGGCACCGCCATGATCACCGAGAACGGGATCGACCAGCTTTCGTAGAGTGCTGCAAGGCAAAGGAAGACGACGAGCACCGAAATTGCGTAAAGCATCGGTGCCTGCGAACCCGAGAGCCGCTCCTGATAGGAAATGCCCTGCCAGGCGACCGTATAGCCGCCGCCGAGCTGTGCGGTCAGGGCCTCCATCTCGTTCATGGCGTCGCCGGAGCTGACGCCCGGCGCCGAAGCGCCGTCGAGCGGGATCGCGCTGACCGCGTTGAAGCGGGCAAGCGTCGGGGCACCCTTGACCCATTCCGTCGTGGTGAAGGCGGAGAAGGGAACCATCTCGCCGGAAGAGTTGCGGGCATACCAGTGGTCGAGGTCAGTCGGCTGCATTCGGAAGGGCGCATCGCCCTGCACGTAGACCGGCTTGATCTCGCCGTTCAGCGTGAAGTCATTGACGTCGCGGCCTGTGAAGATGACAGAAAGCATCGCATTGACCGCAGAGATATCAACGCCCATGGCGCCGATCTTCTCCTGGTCGATGACGATCCGCATCTGCGGCTCGACCTCCTTGTTGTTATTGCGAAGGGCGACCACCTTGCCGCTGGCATTGGCCATCTGGATCAGCCGCTTGGAGGCGGTGTCGAGCGCAGCCGTGCCGTGTCCGCCGGTATCGACGAGGTACATCGAGAAGCCGCTGGACACGCCGAGACCCTGTATCGCCGGCGGCAGCAAAGCGAAGACCTGCGCTTCGCGGAAGGTGAAGAAGGTCTTGAGAGCCCGCGTCACGATCGCCTGCGCGTGCTGATTGGGATCGGTACGAAGCGAGAAGTCCTTGAGCTTGGTGAAGACGATCGCGCTGTTTTGGCCGGAGCCGTTGAAGCTGAAGCCAAGGGCGCCGAAGACCGAATCGACGGAGTCCTTCTCGTTTTCGCGATAATATTTTTCGACCTTCTCGACGACCGCCTGGGTCTGTTGCGTGGTCGATCCGGGCGGCGTGGTGACGATCGTCAGCAGAACGCCCTGGTCTTCCTGCGGCAGGAACGAACTCGGCAGGCGCGTGAACAGATAGGCGCAACCGGCGCCGACGAGCAGGAACACCAGCATGACCCGGATCGGACGCTTCAACAGGTAGCCGATGGTGCGGACGTAGCCATTGGTCGAGCGCGTGAAGTTGCGGTTGAACCAGTCGCCGACGCGGTGCTTCCTGTGTTCGCTGACCGGTTTCAGCATGCTCGCGCACAGTGCCGGCGTCAGCACGATGGCGACAAGGGCCGAAAGCAGCATGGCCGAAACGATGGTGATAGAGAACTGACGGTAGATGATGCCGGTCGAACCGCCGAAAAAGGCCATCGGAATGAAGACGGCGGTCAGAACCAGCGCGATGCCGACGATGGCGCCGGTGATTTCGCCCATCGACTTCTCGGTCGCCTCAAGCGGTGACAGCTTTTCTTCCGACATGATGCGCTCGACGTTCTCGACAACGACGATAGCGTCATCGACGAGGAGGCCGATTGCGAGAACCATGGCGAACATGGTCAGCGTGTTGATCGAATATCCCGTTGCCGCGAGAATGCCGAAGGTTCCAAGCAGGACCACCGGCACGGCGATGGTCGGGATCAGCGTCGCACGCAGGTTCTGCAGGAAGACAAGAAGAACCACGAAGACGAGAACGATCGCTTCGATGAGGGTATGGACGACCTTCTCGATCGACAGTTCGACGAAGGGCGTCGTGTCGTAAGGATAGGTGATATCCACGCCTTCCGGCAGGCCGCGTCCGATCGTGTCGAGCGCCGAGCGAACGCGCTCCGCGGTATCGATGGCGTTGGCGCCGATCGCGAGGTTGACGGCAAAGCCGCTCGAGGGCTGGCCATTGTAGCGCGAAGAGCCGCCGTAGCTTTCCTGGCCGATTTCGATGCGCGAGACGTCGCTGAGGCGGACCGTCGAGCCGTCCTTTTCCACTTTCAGAATGATCCGCTCGAAGTCCGCGACCGTCGTCAGCTGGCTCTGCGCGGTGATCGTGACGTTCAGCTGCTGGCCCTCGACGAGCGGCTGTGCGCCGAGCGAGCCAACCGAGACCTGGGTATTCTGGGCCTCGATAGCCGAGGTGACGTCGCTTGGCGTCAGCTGATACTTCTGCAGCTTGAAGGGATCGAGCCAGACGCGCATGGCGTAACCCGAACCGAAAATATTGATGCTGCCGACACCTTCGAGACGCTGGATCTGATCTTCGATCTGATTAGACAGGATGTTGCCGAGGTCGACGGAGTTCCGCTTGCCGTCGGTCGAAACCAGCGAGCCGACCAAAAGGATACTGGAAGTCGATCGCGTGACGCTGATGCCGGCATCGATGACGTCATCGGGAAGCTGCGATTGAACGAGCTGCAGCTTGTTCTGGACCTGCACCTGGGCGATGTCCGGGTCGACGCTTGTTCCAAACGTCAGCGAGATGCTGGCCGAACCGGTAGACGAGGTCGAGGTCATGTAGGTGAGGTCATCAAGGCCGGTCATGCCGTCTTCTATGATCGTCGTCACCGATTTCTCTACGGTTTCAGCGCTCGCGCCGCGATAGGTGGCGTTGATACGCACCGTGGTGGGTGCGATGTCCGGATACTGCGAGATCGACAGCGTGAAGATGCCGAGCAGGCCTGCGAGCATGATGGAAATCGCAATGACCCAGGCAAAAATCGGGCGTCGGATGAAAAACTTGGCCATCAAATTATTCCTGTGCGGCTTGGATCAATATTAAAAGCGGGCGCGTCCTACTGCGCGGCCGGCTTCTGCGCGCCACCGGCCGCTGCCTGCTCGGCAGCCACGACCACGCCGCTTTCATTGATCTTCATGGGGACGGGCGTAACCGGCATGCCGGGCGCGATCGACTGCAGACCGCTGACGATCAGCTGATCGCCATCCTTCACGCCGTCGGTCACGAGCCAGGAATTGTTGGAGGGCGAGGCGTTTTCGAAGACACGTGTCTCGACTTTGCCATCAGCGGAGATGAACTGCGCCGTCAGACGCCCGGTCGCGTCGCGGCTGGTGGCGAGTTGCGGCAGCGCATAACCGACCTCGGCGCCAAGTTCGACGGTCGCGCGCACATACATGCCTGGCAAAATGACGAGATCCGGATTCGGGAAGAGCACGCGGATGATGAAGGTGCCCGTCGTCTCGCTGACGATCTGCTTCGACATGTCCAGCTTGCCCTTCTGGGCGTATTCCTTGCCGTTTTCCAGGATGAGCCGGAAGGCGACATCGGCGCCTTCACCCCGAACGGTGCCAGATGCCAAGGCATCACGGAGCCTGAGAAGATTGGTGCTCGATTCAGTCAGCGAAACATAGATCGGGTCAAGCTGGCGGATCGTCGTCAGCGCCGTTGTCTGATTGGCGGCCACCACGTTGCCCACATTGTAGGCCGTCTCGTCGATGACGCCGTCGAACGGCGCGATGATCTTCGTGTGGTCGAGATCGATTTGCGCGGAGGCAAGGGTGGCCTTGGCCGATTCGACCTCAGCGTGAGCCTGGAGAAGGGTGGTCTTTGCCGTTTCGAATTCAATCTGTGTCGCGCCGCTGCCGACCAGGCGCTGGTAGCGGTCGAAATTACTCTGCGCGCTCGGCACGCTGGCTTCGGCCTTGGCGATTGCCGCCTTGGCCTGTTCGACGGTTGCAACATAAGGCGCGTCTTCGATCTGATAGAGGAGGTCGCCCTTTTTCACCTCGCTGCCTTCTCTGAAGGCGATTTCACGGATGATGCCGCTGACCTGCGGACGAATATCGGCCGTCTGATAGGCCTCGGCCCGGCCCGGAAGGATTGTCGTGACCGGGAACGTATCCTTCTTCAGCTGCACGACACCGACCGGGGCTGCCTGCTGAGCCGCCGCTCCGGGCGCACCTGCGCCGCCGGCCTGGTTGTTGCCGCTGTCGCTGCAGGCAGTAAGCAATCCGCCCAGCACCAAAGCTGAAGAAATGATGAAGCCACGCCGTATCATGCTGAATTCCCTCGCGGTTGGCATTTGCGGATCGGATCACCGGCTCCGGCGAGGAGCGCTGCATCCCTATAAGGAGCGTGATTAGCGGGATTCAAATACCCCTTCGATCCGAACTTAAGAAAAGATCTGCGAAGTGACGTAATTCAATGATCGTCACTTAGCAAGCGCTATTTTGCAGTGCAGTATCTACAAAACAGACGATCTCCTCTGCCCTGCGCACGAGTGTATCCTTATCGTCACGGGCGATCAGCACGGGGTGCAAGACCGATGCAAGAACATCGGCAACGGTATGAGCGGCGCGGCGCGGATCGGAACATTTATAATGATCTGCGCTAACCCCCTCGCGAATGATTTCTTCGAGTTGCTGCTCGATTCGCTCGCGGTAGCGATTACCCGCTTCGAGCTTGGCCTGGACTGTCGTCAGCACCATTTCGAAGATGTAGGGATTTTCCTGAATGTCGTTGAGGTGGCTGTCGAGAAGCCGAAGCACGAAACGCAGCAGTTGCTCCTTCGGCGGGAGGTTTCGGTCGAAGGAGCCAAAGCGCTCGGTGGCGCTGCCGAGATGCCGTTCGGCAATGGCATCGACGAGCGCCACTTTCGAATGAAAATGCTTGAAGACATTGGCCGGCGACATACCGAGGGAGGAGGCGATGTCGGCGATCGATACAGCGACGAAACCGCGCTGGCGAAACAGCAACTCGGCCATCGACAGAATGTCTTCCCGCGTTTCCTCGGCCTTGCGCCGCGGCCTTCGTGCCATTCGTTCCCCCGCCGGCCTTCCGGCCGGCACCCCTTCCTTGCACATGCTAACGCCTTCCGGCGAAGTCCCGCAAGCCGAGAGCAGCTTTCGGGCGGTTCGTTCCGGATTATTAAGGGAAGTAGCGCGCAAGGTTGCTTCGAACACGGGCAACCGGGGTTTCGCCGCCGTCATCCGGCACGAAAGATTGGGCCGTAATCGCCTCGTAGGCCCTGATATAAACCTTCGATGTCTGCTCGACCAATTCGACCGGGATCTCGGGGATCTCGTCCTTGTAGGGATCGCAACGCTCGGCGACCCAGGCACGGACGAAGTCCTTGTCGAAGCTTGCGGGGCGCGTGCCGGCTTCGAAGGACTGCTGATAGCTATCTGCGAGCCAGTAGCGGCTGCTGTCCGGCGTGTGGATTTCGTCGGCGAGAATAATATTGCCGTCCTTGTCGGTTCCGAATTCGTATTTGGTGTCGACAAGGATGAGGCCGCGTTTCGCAGCCATTTCCTGGCCGCGCGCGAAAAGCGCAAGCGCGTATCTCGAAAGCGTTGCCCACTGTTGCGCTGTCAGCAGCCCGCGGCTGACGATCTCGTCAGGCGTCAGCGGCTCGTCATGGCCGCCGTCGAATTCCTTGCTGGTCGGCGTGATCACCGGCTCGGGCAGGCGCTGGTTGTCGCGCATGCCGTCGGTCAGGCGCATGCCGTACATTTCTCGCTCGCCCTTCTTATAAAGAGTGAGGATGGACGTGCCAGTGGTGCCGGCCAGATAGCCGCGGACGACGACCTCGACGGGCAGAATGTCGAGCCGCTTGCCGATGACCACATTCGGGTCCGGATACGCAATGACGTGGTTCGGGCAGATATCCTTGGTCGCTTCGAACCAGTAGCGCGCCGTCTGCGTCAGCACCTGGCCCTTATATGGGATGCAGGTCAGGATGCGGTCGAAAGCGCTGAGGCGGTCGGTGCTGATGATGATGCGGCTGCCATCCGGAAGATCGTAATTCTCGCGCACCTTGCCGCGGTAATAGTTCGGCAGTTCGGGGAAATGGGCTTCGGAAAGAATTCGCACGGGCTCGATAGTCCTTTGTCGCGGGGTTTCACCTTGCTCTAGTTCCATTGCAGGGGATGTCAAGCAAATGGCTTTCAAAGCCAGATCAGGGCGACCAGAAGAACGGTCAGAAAATAGGAAGCAAACGAAAGCGGACTGCCGGCGCGCAGGAAGTCGGAGACGCGGTAACTGCCGATGCTCATCGCCAGCGTATTGTTGTGGTGGCCGAACGGCGTGAGGAAATCGAGCGATGCGCCGGCGGCAACGGCAATCAGGTAGGCGGCCGGGGCTTGGTGTGCCGCCTCCGCAAATTCCAGCGCAACGGGACTGAGCACAATTGCCACTGTTGCGTTGTTGACGAATGGCGTAAGCGCCATGGCGATGAAGAGCAGGAGTGCGATACCGGCAAGCGGCATGGATATCGGCACGAGCAGGCTCAGCCAATCGGCGACCAGCTGGGCCGTGCCTGTTGCGGCAACAGCCGAGCCGATCGGGATCATCGCGGCCAGCATGATGATGATCGGCCAGTTGATGTCCGCCATGGCCTGGCGGATGTTGAGATAGCCCATCAGCGCAAGAACGAGTACGACAGCCGCAAATGCGATCTCCGGGCGGACCGGCCCGACAGCGGAAAGCGTCACGCCAGCAGCGAAGATCAGGAGGGGCTGCCACGCATTCGACGTCGCTTCGTCTGCAGGCTGGGAGGCGAGCGGCAGGCATTCGCATTCCTCAAGCGCTTCAGCGACCGCCTCGCGCGGGCCTTCGAGCACAAGGATATCGCCGATCGAGAGCTGCAAGTCCTCGAAGCGGCCTTCGATCCGTGGTGACCGCATGGAGAGAGCGGCAACCCTGACGCTTCGGCTCTTAAAGACCTCCAACGAGCGGATTCGCGAGCCGACCAGCGTACTCTCCGGCATGACGACGGCCTCGATGCGGGAAAAATCCGCCTGCAGCCCATTCGGATGAGCTTCTGGAACGAGGGCAGCCGAGGCGGCGAGACCGGCAAAAACTGCATCGGCGCCTTCGGCAAGCAAGCTATCGCCTGCCTCGATCGTCGACTGATCGAGCGGGCCAAAGAGGAACCGGCCGTTGCGGATCAATGCGTGCGGCTGGATTTCAAAGAGGCTGGAGCAATCGAGAAGGCGTACGCCGGCGAGCGGCGAACCCTCAGGAATGCGCCGCTCCGTCACGATGCGCCTTCGGGCTGGCGCCGCATCGGCAGGTTGGTCGTCCGTTTCGGGAAAAAGGTGCGGAACGAGAGCGGCCATCAGCAGAATTCCGGCGATGGCGACAGGAAGGCCGACATAGGCGAAATCGAAAAATTGAAAGCCGGAGCCCGTTGCCTTGGCCAATGCATCGCTGACCAGCAGATTGGCCGGCGTTCCAATCAGCGAGACGAGACCGCCGAGAAGTGCCGCAAACGAAATCGGCATGACGAGTTGGCGCCGGGGGATATTCATGACGCTGCTGATGCGCAGCGATGCAGGCAGCATGATCGCGAAGGCGCCGATATTATTCATGAAGATCGAGACGAGGCCGGTGACCGCCGAAAGACTGGCGATAACCGTGAAGCCAGACAATTCGGCGGCTGCAAAACGTGCGGCGAGGCTGTCAAACAGTTTTGCCCGGGCGAGCACCTGGACGATCAGTAGAATCTCGACCACGGTAATGACGACGGGACTCGCGAAACCGGAAAAGACCTGTTCGGCTGGATAAAGTCGGAGCAGATACCCGGCAAGCAGGCCCCCGATTGCCACGACCTCGATGCGGATACGGTTCAGGGAGAACAGAACGAGCATTGCCGAGAGAAGGATCAGCAGGGATGCTTGCTCGAACGTCATGGGCGGGCTCGCGTTTCAACCGTCAGCGGAATGTAGCCATCCGGACAGGGCTGTATAGGGAGGGCGCGGGGAAAGATCGAACAATCCTCATATTGTGCGAGGTCAGGCAGTGGGAGCGCTCCAACGGCCCTCCGCCGTTCTTTCGAGTATCGGTGTCGCGAAGACGCCAACGGTGCGGTCGGGCCATTGGGTGCCTTCAGCGGCGAGCTTTTCCTTCCAGCGTTCGGATTGCAGCATCGCCGCGGCGATGACGACAGGCTCGATATCGCAGGCCGTCATCAAATGCAGGCCCGCGACGATGGAACTGCCGCTAGAAATGACATCGTCGATCAGCGCGACACGGCGGCCCCGAAGCAGCGGCAGCATGCGCGGGTCTATATAAAGACGCTTCTGCTGCTCCGGCGTCGTGATCGACGACAGGGCTACGGAAAGGTCGTTGCGGTACCAGAATTTCCGGGAGGTGCCCAAGGGCACGTAGCGCGCGTGACCGAGCTTCTGGGCGACTGCTGCAGCAAGCGTCAAGCCGAGCGTCGGCAGGCCTGCGACGATATCGATGTCAAAGTGCCTGATCGTTGACGCCAGTTGCCCGGCGAGCGCGTCGAGCACGGCGAAGCTCGCTTGGTTGACGATCAGCGAGGCGAGCGCGTGTTCGCTGTCGGCAAGCACCCGGATCGGCAGACGAAGCTGGCGGCGGTCCTGCAGTTCCGCGACATAGAACGAGGTAAAATCGCCATCTGCCGGAAAGCTGCCCGGGGGATGGAGCTCCTGCCAGAAGTCATGCGGCGCGATAGTGTCGTTCTGCATCAATTCCGCCCAGTCCTTTCCATGCCCGTCCGCCGCTTCAGGTCGCGTAGCTCCGCCTCTGTCAGTGCGCGCACCGAGCCTTTCGGCAGCTCTCCAAGCTTAAGTCCGCCGATTGCAACCCGCACCAGCCGCAGGCACTCGGCACCGGTGGCTTCGAGCATGCGGCGGATCTGCCGGTTACGGCCTTCGTCGAGTTCCACCTCGATCCAGGAGTTGCGGTCGCCGCTTCGCAAGAGCCGTGCGGCCGTCGCTGCCAGCACTTCGCCGTCGTGCCGGATCCCGTATGTCATTTCGGCCAGCGATTCCGCATCCATGACGCGGTTGACCTGCACATGATAGGTCTTGGTCACATGGGTGATCGGATCGAGCAGGGTCTGCGCGAACTCGGTATCGTTCGTAAACAGCAGCAGGCCCTCGCTTGCCTTGTCGAGCCGGCCGACCGGTGAGAGATGCGGAATGTCGAATTCCTTGAGACAGTCATAGACCGTCGGACGCTCTTCCGGATCGTGCCGGGTCGTCAGCAGCCCGCGCGGCTTATTCAACATCAGGTAGATTTTCGCCTCGGCGGCGATCATTGCGCCGTCGACCGCAAGCTTTGCCGATTGGAGATCGACCCAGGCGTCGAGATTCCGGATAATCCGCCCGTCGACCGCAACACGGCCGTCGGCGATCAGGCGTTCGGCCTGGGTGCGGGAACAATAGCCGAGCTTCGAAAGAGCACGCGGCAGGGTGACCCGCTTGCCCCCGGCATCCGCGCCGGCTTTCTCGCGTTCACGCAATTTCTGCGGTTGGCGCCGCTCTCCCACTCAGCCGTCCTTACCTGGTTGCAATGCCGCATTCTTTACATGAACGGCAGACGGATGCCAGCAAAGGCGGCGACAACTCAATGGAATAATGGGGGCAGGGGAGCGCGCTGAATGGCAGCCGAACAGGGCCGACCGCGCCGGCGGCTCCGTTACTGATATAGTTGAAACCTGCCGGACTTAGTGGCAGGCGAGGAAGCCTGCCAGTTCCTGACGATTGACGACGACGCCGGCAGCGGCCTTCACCGGATCAGGATGGGTATAGGTCAGGCTCAGCATTTCGGGTAGTTCGAGTGCCTGGCGCATATTCATGATGCCAACTGCACGGCGGCCGGTCGCACTGTC
The DNA here is from genome assembly GCF_013004495.1 of Rhizobium sp. SEMIA 4085. NCBI lineage: Bacteria > Pseudomonadati > Pseudomonadota > Alphaproteobacteria > Hyphomicrobiales > Rhizobiaceae > Rhizobium > Rhizobium sp. SEMIA 4085. The sequence continues at coordinate 901 of NZ_JABEPH010000198.1, read as the reverse complement.
TACGCTGACCTCGACGATGCAATTCGCCTTCCTGTTTTCCATGGTTCGTCCTCCCTCATTATTATGCTTGCCTTCCTGCCATTAAAAATTGGTTTTTCTAAGACATAAGTATTTATGGACCCTACCGAATTTCCAATCGGCGGGGTCCTAAATAATCATTCTTATTGTGCGGTGCGAAGTAAGCTGGCCTAACGCCACCAATGTTGCTGCTGCGTCTGTTGATGACCACTTAGCAGATAGCCGGCAAGGAAGCCCAATGCCCCGACGAGGACGAGGGCGGTTGTCGTTGCCGCGGCATGTTCGCGGGCAGCACCGGCTGCGGCCACACCCTCCGCGCGGATCTGGGCAACGGCGTTCTTGGCGCGAGGGATAGATTCATCAATTGCCTTGCCGGCGCGGTCGCGCACTTCGTAATAGGCTTCGGCGCCCTGAGCGGAAATCATCTTCTGCAGGCGCGACACTTCCTGTTGGAGCGCGGCAATGTCCTTGCTCACGGACGGGCGGATGTCATCGGTATTGGCAGCCATGTTATTCTCCTTTCCTGTGATGGGAGAAGAACACGACAAACCGCATTAGGTTCCGATTTTGGCTGATATCGGCCGTACTCGCTCATTCGGGGCCGATCTTTACCGTTTGTTAACCATAAATCCGCGTTTGGCGGCTGTTTTTGAATAATTTTCCGCCCTCGGAAGGGTGGATTTGAGCGATTTTTGACCAGCCGATAAAGATTTTCCCCGACGAAGCGCGGCGAGACGCGGTCCTGTGAATAGATCTGCCTTAAAATCCTGAGTAAAAACAGTCTGTTACAAAAATGTCAAAAAAGTTGGATTGTCGGTGTTGACTATGTCTGAGGGTTAGCCGTATAAGCCGCGTCACTGAACGAGGGAGGCGGCGCTGCTGG
>NZ_JABEPH010000197.1:0-11371 GCF_013004495.1 Rhizobium sp. SEMIA 4085 | reverse complement strand
CGCTGTATGGATCGGATCACCTCTCAACCTGGCTGGCGGGCGGCGCGATCCGTGAAGTCCGTCCTCCAACCGCAGGCGTCGATCTTACCCTCTGCCTTGAGTGCTTCGAGTACATCGAAAACTTCGTCCGACGCTTCCAGCGGGAAATCGTTCAGGTGGAACTGCAGGAGATCGAGCCGCTCGCGCTTCAGCCGGCGCAGCGACGTTTCCGCCGATTGGCGGATGAAGGCCGGATCGGCAAAGGCGCCCGTTGCCTGCTTCGTTTTCTCGTCGGTGGCAAAACCGAATTTCGTGGCAATAACGATATCGTCGCGATTGCCGATCGCGCGACCAACGACCTCTTCCGAATGCCCGGCGCCATAGTTCGAAGCCGTGTCGAAAAAGCGGATGCCGAGGTCGACGGCGCGATGAATGGCCTCGATCGACTCGTCGTCGTCGACCTCCCCCCAGCCGAGTGGCACCTCGCCTGCGAAGAACGGCCCGCCGATCGCCCAGCAGCCCATGCCGAGCCTCGGGATTTCGCGGCCATTCCAGAGCGTGATCGTTGTCGCATTATCTGTCTTCGTCAGCATGAAATCCTCCAGAGCAATATGAGCAGACATAGGCAGGACGCCGGAACGGATAAACCTCCAATTCCGCAGCATGTTTTTCAGCAGTGAAAAACCACCCTCAGGCCGAGAGCTCGTCCGGCGCTGGAGGAACAGCCCTGAGAGACGAATTGAGTGCCTTCAGGGCTGCCTGAATGAAGCCGTCGCGGGCTGCAGTCGCTTCGATCCCGCGCGGCTCGTAGACGTGGCGATGCAAGAAAAAGCCCGTCAGGCGAAAGGCCGCGCTCAGACTGTCGAAGTCTGCGGCATCATTGCCGTCGGCGCGGAGAAAGCCCGGAAGTACGAACATCTTGTCCGCCCAGGGGGCGCCGGCTGACCGGCTGACCGCCCGGCCGGATTTCGGCGAGACATAGGCAAGATCGGTCCGCGCGCCCGTTGCGGCGCATTCGGCAAGGTCAAGGCCGAAGCCGAGGTCGTTGAGGACGGCGAGTTCGAAGCGGACGAAAAGTTCACCGGCATCCGCCGGATTGTGGAGATTGTCGAGAATGACTTCGAGCGCATCGTAAAGATGCGGATGTGGGTCGCGTTCCGGCAAAAGCCGCAAAAGAGCGCCCATCGCCTGCACCCCATAGACGGCGGTGGCTGTTTCCATGAGCTGCGCTGCACGCAGCCGCAGCGGCTCCACGCGGAATTCGCCGAGATGCTCGTCGAGGCGCGCGCGCCAGATCACATCCACCTCGTTGCCGGGCTGCAGCACCGGCTGCATCGCGCGCGAACGGCCGGAACGCACCAGCCCGAGATGACGGCCCCGAGCACGCGTCATCACCTCGGCAATGACGCTGGTCTCGCCGTGGCGTTTGACGCCAAGAATGATTGCATGATCCTGCCACTGCATGGCGAACGAACCTCAAGCTTGCGGAAATGATCCTAAAGCAAGCACAGCCCTATGTCATGAAGCCGGATCCAGTTCGGCAGTCGGAAAGAGCTTCTCGAGGAATTCGCGCATCGCACCTTCGTCGAAGGGCTTTACGAGAAGCGGCACATCCTGGAGGTCCGGCGGGAAGTCTCGCGTATCGGAATAGCCGCTGACAAAGCCGAAAGGGATGCCCGTCTCATTCAAATGCCGGGCAAAGCCGAAGCTCATCGCCTCGCCGAGATTGACGTCGAGCAGCGCGAAATCATAGCTTTTCGACTTCACGGCATCCATCGCCTGATCGAGGCCGCTTGCGATATCGATGGCCTCCACGCCGACGGCGCGGAGCATATCTTCCGCTTCCATCGCAATGATGAGACTGTCTTCAAGGACCAGAACACGGCTTGCGTTCATGATCTCCGCGCCCTTCGCTGAACGCCGTTTACGGCGCACACCGTCTGCTTAACCCGCATCTCTACCTCTGGTACCCCCCTTATGCCCGGTTAGCGGGCCATAGGCCATGCGACCTGAGTGAGCCGCTTTTCTGATTCTGTCGATAAGAAGCAAAATCGGAGGAAAAGTGGCATCACCGACCTTATTTTCTGTTTGACCGATTTGCATTCAAAAAAGACATGGCCGCAGAAATTTTATGAGCGGCCGCCTGATATCGCCAAGCCATTCGAGCCGGTCTTTCTCAATCGGTCAACGCGGAAAGTCGAGCCCCATTTCCCGGAACCGCTCCGGGTCATCGCCCCAGTTCTCCCGAACCTTGACGAAGAGGAACAGGTGCACCGGCTGCTCGAGGATTTCGGCGATTTCCTTTCGGGATGCCGAGGAGATCGCCTTGATCGTCTCGCCACCCTTGCCAAGCGTGATCTTCTTCTGGCTGTCGCGCTCGACGTAGATCACCTGCTCGATACGCACCGAGCCGTCCTTGCGCTCTTCCCATTTTTCCGTTTCGACGTGAGAGGAATAGGGAAGCTCCTGGTGCAGACGCAGGAAGAGCTTTTCGCGGGTGATCTCGGCGGCGAGCTGGCGCATCGGCAGATCGGAAATCTGATCTTCCGGATAGTACCACGGGCCTTCGGGCAGGGTCTTGGCCAGATAATCCATGACGTCGTCGCAACCGGAGCCGTTCTCCGCCGAGATCATGAAGGTCTGCTCGAAGGCGATCTTCTCGTTCGCGGCAGCGGCCAGCGCCAGCAAGTCTTCGCGCTTGACGCGGTCGATCTTGTTGAGCAGGAGTATCTTGGGCTGTCGCACCTCCTTGAGCCCTTCCAGGATCGCCTCCGCGTCGCCGCGCAGGCCGCGCTCGCTGTCGATCAGCAGCATGATGAGATCGGCATCCTTGGCCCCGCCCCAGGCCGACGTGACCATGGCGCGGTCCAGTCTGCGGCGCGGCTTGAAGATGCCGGGCGTATCCATGAAGACAATCTGCGCATTGCCATGGATCGCGATGCCGCGGACAATGGCGCGCGTCGTCTGCACCTTGTGGCTGACGATCGACACCTTGGCACCGACAAGGCGGTTTACCAGGGTCGATTTTCCGGCATTGGTCGGGCCGATCAGGGCGACGAAGCCGGAATGCGTTTCGCCATTGGTTTCAGCGGCGACTTCATGCGCCATATCGTTTTCTTCCGTCATTGTCCCGTCAATTTCCGGCAGAGGCTTTCTGCCAAATGCCTTCGCGTTCCAGCATCTTTGCTGCGGCGACCTGTTCGGCCGCACGCTTCGAGCGCTCGACTCCCGTTTCCGGCTCCACGCCGACCACTTCCACCGTCACCGTGAAGCGCGGATCATGATCCGGCCCGGTGCGTTCTTCAACCCGATATTGCGGTGTGACGCCGAATTTCGCGTGCGCCCACTCCTGCAGTTCGGTCTTGGCGTCCCGCTTTGCGCCGTCGGCGCGGGTCGCCCGCTGTTCCCAATATTTAAGGATGAAGCGGCGGGCGACCTCAAGACCGCCGTCGAGATAGAGTGCCGCGATCAGGCTTTCGACTACATCGGCGCGAACGTTCATCATGCGCTTGCCGGTGAGCTTCTTGACGTCGGCGCCTGTGCGGACAAAAAGGTGCAGACCCAGTTCGTCGGCCACTTCCGCGCAAGTCTCGGCGCTGACCAGCTGGTTCAGGCGCACCGACAGCTCGCCCTCCCCGGCCGTCCCGAAAGTGCGAAAAAGCAGTTCGGCGATGCAGAGGCCCAGCACACGGTCGCCCAGGAACTCCAGACGTTCGTAATTGGCGCCCTTCTGCGTGCGGGCGCTCGCATGGGTCAAAGCCCGGTCCAGGCGCTCCTTCCCGGCGAATTCGTGGCCGATCAAGGCTTCAAGCCTCGTCCGGTCCGCCGCCGAAAGCGTCTGCACTTTGCTCATTCAACAACCTTGAAGAGGCGGTCCCACCGCATGTTGGCCGGCCATTTCCAGATTTCGCGGAACGACGTGTCGTTGCCGAGCGAGAAGAAGATGACGCTGGCGCGGCCGACGAGGTTTTCCGCCGGAACGAAGCCGACGTCAAAACGGCTGTCGAGAGAATTGTCGCGGTTGTCGCCCATCATGAAGTAATGGCCTTCCGGCACGACGAAATCCTGGGTGTTGTCGCCGCGCGAAACGGGCGACTGGTCCAGCGTGTCGTAGGTCTTGCCATCGTCAAGCGTTTCGCGGAACACCGGCACGTCTTCGCCCGGATCGAGCTTGTAATCCGAGGTAAAGGCGCCGTCGGCCACCTTCGGAACCGGCTTGCCATTGATATGGAGCACGCCATCCGTCACCTGGATATGGTCGCCAGGCAGACCGACGACGCGCTTGATGTAGTCGATGTCCGGGTTCGGCGGAAAGCGGAAGACGACGATATCGCCGCGATTCGGCTCGGAGCCGAAGATGCGGCCGCTGAAAAGGTTCGGCGAAAAAGGCAGCGAGTATTTCGAATAGCCGTAAGCGAATTTGTTGACGAAGATGTAGTCGCCGACGAGCAGGGTCGGCATCATCGAGCCGGATGGTATCGTGAACGGCTGGAAGAAGACCGTCCGGATCACCATCGCCAGCAACAATGCCTGAATAATGACTTTAATATTTTCCCAAAGGGCGTTCGGCTTAGTATCGGCTTTTTCGGACACGCAGTCTTGTTCCTTAAAGGCGCCGCAGCGGCGCATTCTCTGTTTGCTTCTCTCTAGCGGCTTCGGCAGGTGGCGGCAATGCCGCGAACATTAAAAGCGACCACACGCCGCTCCTCACGCGCTTTCCGGCAGGGCTTCGATGATCACGAATGCCTGAGCAAGCGGATAATCATCGGTTATCGTCAAATGCACCATCGCCCTGTGCCCGGCAGGCAGCATGGACTGAAGCACGACAGCGGCGCCGCCGGTCAGTTGCATCGTCGGCTTGCCGCTCGGCAGATTGACGACACCCAGATCCTTCCAGAAAACGCCCTGCGCCATGCCCGTGCCGAGCGCCTTCGAACAGGCTTCCTTGGCGGCAAAACGCTTCGCATAGGATTCGGCGCGGTTGGCGCGGCGGTCGGAGCGCGCCCGCTCGGTCTCGGTGAAGCAACGGTGGGTGAAGCGCTCGCCGAAGCGCTCAAGCGACTTTTCGACACGGCGGATGTCGATGAGATCGCTGCCAATGCCGATGATCATGCGATGCCTCTCTGTCGAAACGAAATCATACAGTCGGAATATCCTGCGTGGGACGGGCAAGGTGAAGGCGCGCCCGCTCCATCAGTTTCGCGCGGCGGCGGACCTGAAAACCCTTCACGGTGTAGAACGTCAGGATATAAAGCACAACGGAGCTGATGGCGGCCGGAGGAATGGCGCCGATCAGCATGGGCTCGAGCACCGGCTTCCAGAGCTCGGTGAAACGGAGCTTGTGAAAAAGCTCCATCAGATCGACGGACTGCCCGCTCATCGCATCTTCGCGCATGAGCAGCAGATGACCGATTTCCCAGGTCGCCGCCCAGATGAAGGGATATGTGAGGGGATTGCCGAAGGCCGCCGTGCCGAGCGCTGCCGCAACCATGTTTCCGGAGAGGAAATAGGCAAGCACGAAGGCCATGATGAAATGCACGCCGATGAACGGGGTCCAGGATACGAAGACGCCGGCTGCAACGCCCATTGCCACGGCGTGCGGCGAAGCCGTCAGGCGTAGGATGCGCATCTTCACATAGCGCAGCGGACGCAAAAAGCCCTTGCGGGGCCAGAACAACTCTCGCGTCCTTTCACGAAGTCCTGCAGGTTTTCTGCGGCGAAACAGCATGGCGGCTATTTAGAGCAGCGCAGGTCGCCATGACAAGAGCGGTCAAAAGTCTCGCGGCTCGCCTCACCCGCCGCCGAAGCTCTTCACCGAAGGGCGCGCGTCATGCATGGCGCCCTTTTGCATAGCTGGAAGTGTAGACCCGCAATCAACGGCTACGGAACAGGCCCCGGTCAACCTGACGCTGACGGTATTCAAGATCAATACGGTCATACGAACCGTTGAGGTATGCCATTTCACGTTCCTGTACGCTTGGAACGCGAAGAGCGCGGGCGATTTTCTTGATGGGAGTAAACATAGCGTTGGTTCTTTCTTTGGTTCATTCTCTGATGAACGGAAGATAGGTGCTGCAGTGCACAATTACCAACGCTCTAATATAGGCACAGCCATGCAAAGCGTGCATGCCTTGCCTTTTCGGTACGCGAATTCTGCAACAAAACGATCATAATATGTGCAGACGTCTCAGTCGTAGAGGCGTCGCACCGTCGCAATGCAATCCAGATCCTTCAGTTGCGCGAGCAGCTGGTTGAGCTGGCGAAGATCCCATACTTCGACATCGACCGCCATTTCGGTGAAGTCGGCCGCGACGCGCACCGTGTTTAAGGAACGGATATTCACGTCAAGGCCTGCAACGGATTGCGCCACCTTGGCCAGCGTGCCCGGCTCGTTCAATGCGTTGATGAGCACGCGCGCCATGAAGCGCGATTTGTTGGCCTCGTCCAGGTCCCAGCGCACATCGATCCAGCGATCGGGCTGATCATCGAAACGTTGCAGCGCGGACGACTGGATCGGGTAGATGGTGATGCCCTTCCCCTTCTCCATGATGCCTACGATGCGATCGCCGGGCACGGCGCCTGCAGGTGCGAACTGAACGGCGATATTGCCGGAAATGCCGCGGATCGGGCCCATATCGGCATCCGTCTCCGCCTCCGTCTTGGCCTTGTCTGGAACCTTGAAGATCATGCCAGAGGCGCTGCGGACATTGAACCAGCCGTCATCGCCACTTGGCTTGACGGTGACACGCTCGTCCTGATGGTCAGGATAGACAGCGCGCAGGACATCGAGCGACGACATCTCGCCCCGGCCGACGGCGGCGATCGCGTCCTCGACATCCTTCTGGCCGAGGCGGTGCAGCGCCGGCTTCATCGCGTCCCGGGAAAATATCTTCCCCGCCCGCTCGAAGGTGCGCTCCAGGATGCGGTGCCCGAGGCCGGCATATTGCTTGCGAATCGCCAGGCGCGTGGCACGGCGGATTGCAGCACGCGCCTTGCCGGTCACGACGATCTCCTCCCACGCAGCTGGCGGCACCTGCACGCCGGAGCGGATGATCTCGACCTCGTCGCCGTTTGCAAGTCTTGTCACCAGCGGCATGATGCGGCCGTTGATCTTGGCGCCAACCGTCGTGTCGCCGATATTGGTGTGAACGGCATAAGCAAAGTCGATCGGCGTTGCGCCGCGCGGCAAGGCGATCAGTTTGCCCTTCGGCGTGAAGCAGAAGACCTGGTCCTGGAACAGCTCAAGCTTGGTGTGTTCGAGGAACTCCTCGGGGCTATCGCCTTCGGCCAGCGCCTCGATCGTGTGGCGGAGCCATGAATAGGCATTGGACTCGCGCGAGAGAATGTCGCCCTCGGCATTGGTCGCGCCGTCCTTGTAAAGGGCGTGCGCGGCGATGCCGTATTCGGCGATCTCATGCATGCGCTTGGTGCGTATCTGCAGTTCGATGCGCTGGCTGGAGGGGCCGACGATCGTCGTGTGCAGCGAACGGTAGTCGTTCTGCTTTGGCGTTGAGATGTAGTCCTTGAAGCGGCCAGGCACGACGCGCCAGCGCATATGAACGATGCCGAGCGCGCGATAGCAGGCTGGAACGTCCTCGACGAGGATACGGAAGCCATAGACATCCGAAAGCTGCTCGAAGGAAAGCGACTTCGATTGCATCTTGCGGAAAACCGAGTAGGGCTTCTTCTGGCGCCCCTTGACCTTAGCCGTCGTCAAGCCGTTGGCCACCAGCAGATCGCGCAGTTCCGTTTCGATCTTCTTGACCAGGCCTTCGTTACGCTGCGAGAGTTCCTGCAGACGCTTCGTGACGGTTTCGTAAGCCTCCGGGTTGATATGGCGGAAGGAAAGCTCCTCCAGTTCATCGCGCATGTCCTGCATACCCATGCGACCCGCAAGCGGCGCATAGATCTCCATCGTCTCCTCGGAGATACGGGCACGCTTGTCAGCCGACATATGGTCGAGCGTGCGCATATTGTGCAGGCGGTCGGCCAGCTTGACGAGCAGCACGCGGACATCGTCGGAGATCGCAAGCAGCAGCTTGCGCAGGTTTTCCGCCTGCTTGGCCTTTTTGGTGACGAGATCGAGTTTCTTGATCTTCGTCAAGCCTTCGACCAGCCGGCCGATATCTTCGCCGAAGAGCTCGTCGATTTCGGCGCGTGTCGCCGTCGTATCCTCGATCGTATCATGCAGCAGAGCGACGGCAATGGTCGACTCGTCGAGATGCATGTCCGTCAAAATCGCGGCGACTTCGAGCGGATGGGAGATATAGGGATCACCACTGGCACGCTTCTGCTGTCCATGCTTCTGCATGGCATAGACATAGGCCTTGTTCAGCAGAGCTTCATTGGCGTCGGGCTTGTATTTCTGCACCCGCTCCACGAGCTCGTACTGCCGCATCATCCCGGAACTACTCCAATAAAAACAAAAGCGCGCCAATCACCGATTGGCGCACGCACTGGCAATAATATGCCTTAGCAATAAAGGCGCAAGATTGACGATTGGTAATCGTCTCGCGACGTATCAGTAGTCGTCGCTCTTTTCCGGAGGCACGAGACCTTCGATGCCGGCCAGAAGCTCTTCTTCCGACATCTGGTCGAAAGTGATCGTCTCGGGCTGATCGTCCTGCTCTTCGCCTTCCGCAGCCGCCACGCCACCAGCGGCAATGAGGCTTGCCGGGTCGGGCTCTGGCTCGTCGACTTCGACGTGCTTCTGCAGCGAGTGGATGAGGTCTTCCTTCAGATCGTCGGGAGACAGCGTTTCATCGGCGATTTCGCGCAGCGCCACGACGGGGTTCTTGTCGTTGTCGCGATCGATGGTGATCAAGGCACCCTGGGAAATCAGCCGCGCGCGGTGGCTGGCAAGCAGAACCAGCTCGAAGCGGTTCTCAACTTTGTCGATGCAATCTTCAACTGTGACACGGGCCATTGCCTGTCCTTTACGGTCGTGATTTCGGGATTAGAACGCCCGATACAATTAAAAGCCGACGAATTCAAGTTTTTCATGCACCGCCCCGCCGTTTATGGGTCGCCTTGCTAAAATTTTCGAGTGAATGTGACAATTCCACCGTTAGTTGCTTGGAATATGCCGAATCGTGCCCTAAATCTCCTTTATATGAATAATTCATAAATTAAGAATTATTCTTTCTTCGTTAACTAAGCCATTGTTTTTATGGAATTTTGACCGAAGAAGATTTGGATTACTCTAATTGGATTGGCATGCGATGTTCGACCCACGCGAAAAAATTGCACTCTTCATAGACGGCGCCAACCTCTACGCTGCATCCAAGAGCCTCGGCTTTGATATCGATTATCGCAAGCTGTTGAAAGCGTTCCAGAAACGCGGTTACCTGCTGCGCGCCTACTATTACACCGCGCTGATCGAGGATCAGGAATATTCCTCCATCCGCCCGCTGATCGACTGGCTCGATTACAACGGATACAAGGTCGTCACCAAGCCTGCCAAGGAATTCACCGACTCCATGGGCCGCCGGAAGATCAAGGGCAACATGGATATCGAACTGGCGATCGACGCCATGGAGCAATCCGAAACCGTCGACCACCTTGTCATCTTTTCCGGCGACGGCGATTTTACCACCCTGGTGGAAGCCCTTCAGCGCAGGGGCCGCAAGGTGTCGATCATCTCCACGATGGCGACGCAGCCGCCCATGATCGCCGACGACCTGCGCCGCCAAGCGGATCACTTCATCGATCTGCTGTCGCTGAAAAGCGAGATCGGCCGCGACCCGTCCGAACGCCCGCAGAAGCCCGTCGAGATCGCCCCGGCGAGCGACTTCGAGGAGTAGTTCTCAATCCAAAGCCTCAAACAAGATCGGCTGGGCGCCTTTCCAGAGCACCAGTTTTCCCATGTCATCTAGTTGTTCGCAGCCCTCGACGATCGTGAGGAAATGATTGCCGGCAAGAGCGCCCATCTTGCTCGCAAATGACGAGCTGCCATAGGCAAAGAGCAGCTCTGTCTCGCTGTGCCCGCCCGGATAAAGCAGGATGTCGCCACGCGACGGATGGCAGGTGTGATTTTCGAAATCGACGCCGAACTGATAATCGCCGAGCGGCACCCAGATCGCCTCCCCGCTCCATCGCGAATGGATAGTCTGATTTCGAAAGGGCAGCAGCGACGTGAACGCCGTGCAGGTTTTCGGCGCCTTTTCTACCTCCAGCTTCGCCACGAAGACTTGCGACGCCACCGAAATCTTCAGTCTTCGCATCGCTTAGCCATTGTCCTTCAGCAGGCGGCTCTTCTGCCTGTTCCAATCGCGCTCCTTCTCGGACTCGCGCTTGTCGTGCAGCTTCTTGCCCTTGGCGAGCGCCAGTTCCATCTTCGCCCGGCCGCGATCATTGAAATAGATTTTCAACGGGATCAACGTCATGCCTTCGCGGTTGATGCCCGCACGCAATCTGTTGATCTCGCGGCTCGAAAGCAGCAGCTTGCGGCGGCGGCGCGGCTCGTGGTTGAAGCGGTTGGCCTGCAGATATTCCGGCAGGTAGGAATTAATCAGCCAGATCTCGCCGCCTTCATCCGAAGCGTAGGATTCAGCGATATTGGCCTTGCCTTCGCGCAAGGACTTGACTTCGGTGCCCATCAGAACGAGCCCGGCTTCATATGTATCGATGATTTCGTAGTTGAAGCGGGCCTTGCGGTTTTCGGCCACGACCTTCTTCACGATACGCTGGCTGCCTTTGGGGGCCATGACTCATTCCAATCCTTGCGGACGCGCAAAACCGCGCGCCCTCATTTCCTGCCCTTATGTAGGGGAACAGCCGAAACTTGTGAAGACGGACGCAACCCGTCTTCCAGCTTCGCTCAGTTCAGCAGACCGGCGTGACGCATCGCGGCATCGATTGCCGCTTCTGTCGTCGGCTCCAGCATGGAGATCAGCGGCGAGCGCACGTTGCGGCTCATGCGTTCGAGCCTAGAGAGGCCGTATTTCGCGCCGCAGAGGCCCGGCTCCAGGAAGATCGCCTTGTGCAGCGGCATCAGGCGGTCCTGATATTCGAGCGCCTTATTGTAATCGCCGGCAAGCGTTGCCGCCTGGAATTCTGCGCAAAGACGCGGCGCGACATTCGCAGTTACCGAAATGCAGCCAACACCGCCATGGGCGTTGAAGCCAAGTGCCGTTGCATCCTCGCCCGAGAGCTGGCGGAAATCCTTGCCGCAGGTAATGCGCTGTTCGGAAACGCGCTCGATCTTGCCGGTGGCATCCTTGACGCCGACGATGTTCGAATGCGCCTTGGCAAGCGCGCCCATCGTTTCCGGCGTCATGTCGACCACCGAGCGGCCGGGGATATTGTAGATATAGATCGGCAGCCTGACAGCCTCGGCGATGGCCGAGAAGTGCGCGATCAGGCCCTTCTGGGTCGGCTTGTAGTAATAAGG
>NZ_JABEPH010000196.1:0-11387 GCF_013004495.1 Rhizobium sp. SEMIA 4085 | reverse complement strand
CGACGAACCGACATCGTGATGACGCAGCAGCATGATCTGGGGCCGGTCGATCGTCGGATTCTTCGCGCAGGCGTCATTGAACCGTCCCATCAGCGCTTCCACCTCGTCATCACCCTGCCAAAGGGGGGTAACCTGGACGTTACAGCCGTTGGCGACAGCGAATTCGTGGGAATTCGGATCACGGGCTGCGACCCAGATCGGTGGGTTGGGCAGCTGCAGCGGTTTCGGCGCCGACGTGGTTGACGGAAACTTGTAAAACTCGCCGTCGTGGGCGTAGTCGCCCTTCCAAATACCTTTGACAGCCGGAATGAGCTCGCGCATGCGCTGGCCCGCCGCCCAGGCATCCAGACCGGGAAGCAGACGCTCGTATTCGAACGAATAAGCGCCACGGGCAATCCCGATATCGAGCCTGCCGTCGCAGATGATGTCGGTCATGGCCGCCTCGCCGGCAAGCTTGATCGGATGCCAGAACGGTGCGATCACCGTTCCTGTGCCTAATCTCGCTCGCGACGTTCGACGCGCCAGGTCAGCGATGGTCACGAAGGGGTTGGGCGCGATGGTGAAATCCATGCCGTGATGCTCGCCCGTCCAAATCGCATGCATGCCACCTTTGTCAGCGATCTCGCAGAGAGCCACGAACTCGTCATACAGGCCTTTGTGGCTCTGACTTTCGTCGAGGCGTTCCATGTGGACGAAGAGAGAAAACTTCATGCTTGTGCCACCTTCGCTGCAACCGGGCGGACCGTACCAACAGTCTCATCGCCGAAATAAACCCCGAAATTGCCGATCGAGCTCTCCAGCGCAAAACGCGCGATGATATCGGCCGTCGAACTTGTCTTGAATTGCTCGGCCGTGAGTGTTTTGGGCTTCAGAAAGCGTCCAGCGGCCGGAGCGCCTTGCGATGCAAAGGCACGGTAGACAATGTGATGCTTTCCCGCGCTCTTGTCCTCATAGACCGAATACAGGAAACCGATCGTAACCTTCAGCCCGGTCAGATCTTCAAGATAATCTCGCAGAATTTCGGTCGGGCTGCCTTCCTTTACGTCGCAGCCCGGCAGCCAAAGCATGTCATCGCCGAGAAGGAGAACATCGCCGTCGCGCTCCAGAACGGCACCGAGCTCAATATTGCCTTCCGCTGCGGCCGAAACGGCCCGGCTTGCAAGGATGGGGGTGAAGTAACCGCCGCGGGCATAGCCCAATCCGTTGCGGCCGGTATTCTCGAAGGCGGTGATGCGCCCCATCAGGATGACGTGGTCGCCAGCTTCCACCATCTTCTCCATGGCGCACTCGAACCACGCCGCAACATTCGCGAATATTGGGCTGCCGGCCTTGCCTTCAGACCATTCGACTGCGGCGAAGCGGTCCTCGACTGGCCGTGCAAAGGTGTTCGACACATCTTTTTGACTTTCCGAAAGAACGTTGATTGCAAAATGCTTCGCACCCGTCATCGTCGCATAGTTGCGTGAGGTCTTTGCCAAGCAGACAAGCAGAAGAGGCGGATCAAGGGAGACCGATGTAAATGAGTTTGCTGTAAAGCCGATCGGGCGGTCGTCGCAATCGCGGGTGGTCACGACCGTTACGCCGGTCGGAAAAGCGCCGAAGGCGTCTCTCAGTGCGCGTGGATCGATGGATTCTGGGGTCATCTCGGCTCCTCCTCTCGATGTTCAAGCCATTCCGCAAGCAGCCTATTGACGGTATGAGGCGCGGTGAGATTAACCATGTGCCGATGCCCGTCGACGATACGAGCCCAGCCATTTTGGGTGATCGCCGCCATTTGCGTCGCCATTTCCGGCGTCGAATTGGGGTCATCGGAGCCTGTCAAGAACAAAGCTGGGCAGCGAACATCTCGCCAGCCGTCCGCATAGGTATCGTCGCCGCCGGCAAAGGCACAATAGGCGATGGCGTAACCCTCGGGATCGACCATGCCCAGCCAGCCACGCGTGAGATCGCGCGCTGAAAGGCTATTATCATCGTCGCCGAACCACCGTTTCAGCGGACCATCGCGGTCGACGCCATTGGCGCAGATTGCAGCTGCGCGAGACATGACCGCTGCCTTCGCCTCGGGATTGCGGCGATAGACACCGTTAAGATATGCAACCCGCCGGATCCGCCTACCGAAAGAAGCAGCAGCCCCACCGGAGATCAAAGCTCCCATGGAGTGGCCGGCGACATTTGCAGCATCGATCTTCAACTCGTCGAGAAACCGGCCGAACCAGGCAACGAAGTCTTCAAGTTTGCTTCCGCTCGGCAGCTTGGCGCTTTCTCCGTGTCCAGGCATGTCGACGGCGATGACACGATGCGTCTTTGCAAACAGCGCGATCTGCGGGGCCCAAGCCTCGAACCGCATGCCGACGCCATGGATCAAAACCAACGGTTCGCCTTCACCGGCCTCGAAGTATGAAACGCCGTTGATGGTGTGCTGGCGCTGGAACTGCATCGATGCCTCTTCCGACAATCTGGAGTGTGTCGTTTGCATGACGCCAGCTGTTCCTTCTCAAACGCCTGCAGGATTGGTGACGTCGTGGCCCAGATCCTTGAGGTCTTGATAGCGGTCGCCGATGCGATGATGCGGACGCCCCCCAACGGACGCCCCCAGTGCTACGAGGATCTCGTCGGCGGCCGGGGCATCGGGAATGGCTGCCTGAATGGTCAGGTAATGCGAACGGCGGCCCTCGTCGTTCTTGTCCATCAGCGGGATCATGATCGGCGCATTGGCCGGGCCACGGGTATTGCAGAAGGCAAGATAAGACTTGACGCCAACTGCATTGCGGTAGTGATTGCCAAAACGCAGCGTGTGGATCAGCGCTGAAGCGTGTTCGATTTCGCCGTCGAGACCGACGACTGCGGCCTTGCCATAACCTTCGACGGATTCGCCCGAACCAACGGCTTCGATGATCATGCGAGTCAGCAATTCTCCGAGCACAGGGGCGCCCGCATGGATTTCCGGCTTGAGGTCCTCGACAAAGCCTTTGCCAGCCCACGGGTTCTTAACCACCGCGAAAGCCGAATACAGTTTCAGCGGCAGCGGGGCGGTTTTTCCGCCTTCGATCAAGGTGGTTTCAACTTGCAACAGCGTCTTGCGAATCTGGATGCTCATGCGACGTCCTCAGCTACATATGATGTTATGGTATGCCATAATATTAATTCGTCAATAGCCTTGTGCGAACAAGCGGCTGCGGCGTCCTCTTCAGTCGATTTTTGTATTTCGATCAGGTAGTTAGGGAATTCTTGCTCGATCCGACCACCTCATGGGGGTTCACGGGAGGCGAGTCATTCCGCCTCGTTTTAAGCCGAATTTGCTCCTCGGCGCCTCTGCATCCGACCTCGCCGTTTGTTTTGCGCACTTCAAATGATGGACAATGACAACTCGGGACATGAGGATCCGCCGAGCAGTCTTTTCGACACGTTCAAGCCCGATCTCGACGACAATGGTTGTCGATGAGGGGACAAAGTGGTGCGCGAACGCGTTGCAACACTCGCCGCACGGTGACGGTTCCGACCGCGCTCATTCTGGCGCGTGTCCGGTGATAGTCCTGATTTTGGCTGAACCTGCAGCCGCACCGATTTTTGGAAGCGATGTACTCTTTGCGTGAGATTGAGCCAGTCGAGCGCACCAATCCTCTTGGCTCCGCAGCATGCGTAAACAGCGGCGCGTGGCAAAGACCGCTGTGCTTCACGTCAACGACGAAGATGTCAGGCAGCCGGCGATTGGGCAGAAATCACGGCCTCGGCGATCGCCGCCGCACTTGTTACATGGTCCATCGCAGCGCGATAGGCGCCTTCACCATCGCCCCGCCTGATCGCCTCGATGATCCGCTCCATCTGTGCGGGACCCTCGACGTTGCGGTTATCCGTCTTGATCGTCATCGAGCGGAGATGATTGATCCTGACAGTCAGAAGATTGACGATACCCCAGGCGACGTGGCGATCGACCTTGCTGAAGAGCACCTGGTAAAAGGCCGAGGTACTGGCCAGCACGCCCGGCATGTCTTTTTCGCGATAGCATTGGCGAATATCGTAGAGCGCCCCCTCGAGCGCTTCAACGATTGTAGAATCGTGACGCTCGGCGCACAGGCGCGCCGCCATGCCCTCCAGCGCTCCGCGTATTTCATAGATTTGTCGCGCTTCATCAGCATCCAGCCGGGCGACGATCGGGCCCTTGTTCGGAAGATTTGCAACAAGGCCTTCCGACTCAAGATGCCGTAGCACCTCGCGAACGATCGTCCGGCTTACCCCAAGCTGGGCGCAGAGATCTCGCTCAACCAGACGATCACCGGGCTTGAAATGGCCGCTGTCGATCGCCTCGCGACCCTTGTCAAGCGCCAGTTCGCGCAGGGTTTTCGCGGGCCGTTCCACTTTGATCGTCGAATCTTTCAAACCACCCGCCATTGTCCGCCCCTGTCTTGATATGCCATGCTCGACGGCGTCTTCCCGGAATAATACACCGGCCACACCATATTATGGCGTACCAAATACTTATCGACAGGGTCGGGCGATTGCAACTGGCGGCGCAATTATTCGCGCACGCTGCATTTTACCCCATGCGCTCGGATGCGTAGCTCCCCGGGCTTGGCGGAAAGACGATGGTGCGGTTGCCATTGATGAAGGTGCGGCGATGGATATGCGCATGTATGGCGCGCGCCAGAACCTGCGCCTCGACATCGCGGCCGAGCGAGACATAGTCTTCAGGGCTCTGGGCATGGGTGACGCGCACCGTGTCCTGTTCGATGATAGGGCCTTCATCGAGGTCTGCGGTGACATAATGAGCCGTCGCGCCGATCAGCTTTACGCCGCGACCGTAGGCCTGCTTGTACGGATTGGCGCCCTTGAAGCTCGGCAGGAAGGAGTGGTGGATATTGATGATCTTGCCTGACATCTCGGTGCACATGCGATCAGAAAGGATCTGCATGTAGCGTGCGAGCACAATGAGTTCGGTGCCGGTTCCTTCCACGAGGTCCATGATCCTGGCTTCCGCCTGCGGCCTGTTCTCCTTGGTCACCGGAATATGGTGGAACGGTATATCATGATTGACGACCACTTTCTGATAGTCGAAATGGTTGGAGACGACGCCGATGATATCGATCGGCAGCGCGCCAATTTTCCAGCGATAGAGAAGATCGTTGAGGCAATGGCCAAAGCGCGAGACCATCAGCATGACCTTCATGCGCCGCGCGCCATCGTGGACCTTAGCGTCCATCCTGAACGCCGCGGCGATCGGCTTTAGACCTTCGGCAAGCTCCGCAAGAGCGAGGCCCTCTTCCGACAGGAAGCTGACACGCATGAAGAAGAGACCGGTATCGAGGTCGTCAAATTGCGACGAGTCGACGATATTGCAGCCTGCATCCGCCAGATAGCCGGACAAGGCGGCCACGATGCCGCGCGTTGATTTGCAGGTGACCGTCAGGATGAATTGCGTCATGGCAGGCTCTCTTGCAGCGATGTCAAAAAGACACCCCGTGCGCAGTGCGGGGGAAGGCCGCGAAGGGCAGCGGAGAAAATATCAGACGTCAAGGGTCGTTTCATGCTCCCAGGCGGTAAACTGCGAGCAATAGGTGTTCCACTCGCCCCGCTTTAGCTTCAGATAGGCCGCCGAGAATTCCGTGCCGAGGGCGGCTTGCAGTTCGGTGTCTTTCTCGTATTCGCGAAGTGCATCCAACAGGTTGAGCGGTAGTTTGGGGGCATCGGTTACAGTATGTCCGTCGCGGTACATGTCGATATCGTGATGCGGCCCCGGATCGGCGTTGCTGCGAAGGCCAGAGAGTCCCGCCGCGATGATGATTGCCTGCAGCAGATAGGGATTGACCGCGCCGTCGGGCAGCCGCAACTCGAAGCGGCCGGGGCCGGGCACGCGCACCATGTGGGTGCGGTTGTTGCCGGTCCAAGTCACCGTGTTCGGCGCCCAGGTCGCACCGGAGATCGTCCGCGGCGCGTTGATGCGCTTATAGGAATTGACGGTCGGATTGGTCACCGCGGCCAGCGCCGAGGCATGTTTCATGATGCCTCCGAGGAAGGTCTTGCCCTTGGCGGAAAGACCAAACGGCATTGCTTTGTCGGCAAACGCGTTGTTTCTACCCTCGAGGTCCCAGACGGAAATATGGGCATGGCAGCCGTTGCCAGTCAGGCCCTTGAAGGGCTTCGGCATGAATGTGGCGCGAAGACCGTGTTTCTCGGCAACTGACTTCACCATGAATTTGAAGAAGGAATGCTTGTCGGCCGTCTGCAGCGCATCATCATATTCCCAATTCATCTCGAACTGGCCGTTGGCATCCTCATGATCGTTCTGATAGGGCTTCCAGCCCAGTTTCAGCATGCAGTCGCAGATCTCGGCGATGACGTCGTAGCGGCGCATGACTGCCTGCTGATCATAGCAGGGCTTTTCGGCATTATCGAACTCGTCGGAAATCTTCGAACCATCTGGCGAGATCAGGAAGAATTCCGGCTCGACACCGGTCTTGACGCGCAGGCCCGCCTTTTCAGCTTCGCCAATCAGTCTCTTGAGGAGAACCCGGGGAGCCTGCTCGACCGGTTGGCCTTCCATGACGCAGTCGGCTGCGACCCAGGCCACATCTTCTTTCCAGGGAAGCCGGATGACCGAGGATGCGTCCGGAATGGCGAAAAGATCGGGATGGGCAGGCGTCAGATCGAGCCAGGTGGCAAAGCCCGCAAAACCGGCGCCGTCCTTTTGCATGTCTGCGATCGCTTCGGCCGGCACCAGCTTGGCGCGCTGGCCCCCAAACAGATCGGTAAAGCTGATCATGAAATATTTGATGCCGTTGTCCGCGGCATATGTCGAGAGATCCAGTGTCATGCATTCCCCTTTTTTGTATTCAGACACTCAACGGAAACGAGCCGCATCCTCCCAAATGCGGCTCGCTGTTTTGATGCGGTTTCACAAACCTCCCTTGCCCGGATACCAGCTCGTCCCAGCGAGCGGGATCTGCGCCATGGCAGCTGCTTCCATGGTCAGCGCGCAAAGATCTTCCGGCTCCAGGTTGTGCAGGTGGTTCTTGCCGCAGGCACGAGCGATGGTCTGGGCTTCGAGCGTCATGACCTTCAGATAGTTGGCGAGGCGGCGGCCCGCGGCGATCGGATCCAGGCGAGCCGCCAGTTCCCGATCCTGTGTCGTAATACCAGCCGGGTCCCTGCCTTCGTGCCAGTCATCATACGCGCCGGCCGTGGTACCGAGCTTTCGATATTCGTCTTCCCATCTCGGGTCGTTATCGCCCAGCGCAACCAGCGCCGCCGTGCCGATGGCAACGGCATCGGCACCGAGTGCCAGAGCCTTTGCGACGTCCGCACCGGAACGGATACCGCCCGATACGATCAGTTGCACCTTGCGATGCATTCCGAGATCCTGCAGGGCCTGAACTGCGGGGCGGATACAGGCGAGGATCGGCATGCCGACATGCTCGATGAAAACGTCCTGCGTGGCTGCAGTGCCGCCCTGCATGCCGTCGAGGACGACGACATCCGCGCCGGCCTTCACCGCCAAAGCCGTATCGTAGTAGGGGCGCGCGCCGCCGACCTTCACATAGATGGGCTTTTCCCAGTCGGTGATCTCGCGCAGTTCCATGATCTTGATCTCAAGGTCGTCCGGGCCGGTCCAGGCTGGATGGCGGCACGCCGAACGCTGGTCTATGCCCTTGGGCAGGTTGCGCATGTTGGCGACGCGATCGGAAATCTTCTGGCCAAGCAGCATGCCGCCGCCGCCGGGCTTTGCGCCTTGGCCGACAACCACTTCGATGGCATCGGCGCGACGCAGATCCTTGGGATTCATGCCGTAACGCGACGGCAGATACTGGTAGACCAGTATCTGTGAATGGCCGCGCTCTTCATCGGTCATCCCGCCGTCTCCGGTGGTGGTGGAGGTCCCGGCAATCGTCGCACCGCGTCCGAGCGCTTCCTTGGCATTGCCGGACAGGGCGCCAAAGCTCATGCCGGCAATGGTGATCGGCGTCTTCAGGTGAATGGGCTTCTTGGCGAAGCGCGTGCCGAGGACGACCGACGTGTCGCACTTCTCGCGGTAGCCTTCGAGCGGATAGCGCGAGATCGACGCGCCGAGAAACAGCAGGTCATCGAAATGTGGAACCTTCCGTTTGGTGCCTGCGCCACGAATATCGTAGATCCCGGTCGCCGCAGCGCGGCGGATTTCCGCCAGCGTATAATCGTCGAAGGTCGCAGACTTGCGCGGCGGGGTATAGGGGTTGTGATAGCTCATGATGGTCCCTCGCCTTAATACGCGTCGGCGTTGTCGATATTGAAATTGTAGAGATTGCGGGCCGAGCCGTAACGCTTGAATTCCTCGGGCCTCACTCCGGTCACGCCCGCCTTTTCGAGGAGTTCAGCCAGCTTCGTCAGATGCTCCGCCCGCAGCTCCTTTTCGATGCAGTCGGCACCCAGGCTCTTGACCGAGCCGCGCACGAAAAGCGTCGCCTCGTAGAGCGAATCCCCCAGCGCATCGCCGGCATCGCCGAGCACCACCAGATGACCGGATTGGCCCATGAAGGCGGACATGTGGCCGATATTTCCATGAACGACAATGTCGATGCCTTTCATCGAAATGCCGCAGCGCGACGCTGCATTGCCCTTGATGACCAGCAGGCCGCCACGGCCCGTTGCGCCCGCATACTGGGATGCGTCGCCTTCGATCACGACTGTGCCCGACATCATGTTTTCCGCCACGCCCGGGCCTGCCGAACCATGAACGGTAACGGCTCCGCCATCGTTCATCCCGGCGCAGTAATAGCCGACGGACCCCTTCACATCGACCTTGACGGGCGTATCGATGCCAACGGCAACCGAATGGCTGCCGCGCGGATTGACGACCTCGAAGGAAAGATCGTTCGAACCCTGCTGGATGCTGTGCAGGGCGCTGTTGAGTTCACGCAAAGGGGTGATGGCAAGATCAATGACAGGCATGTTTTCAATAACCCTTGGAGAATGCGCAGGAGATGCTGCTCAGGCGGCTTTCTGGTGATCCCAGAAATAGACGGTTGCAGGCTCAGGCTCCCACACGCGCGCCGTTTCGATGCCCGGCAGGTTGACGAGCGCGCGGTATTCGGAACCGAAAGCGACGTACTGGTCGGTTTCGGCCATGACAGCGGGCTTGCAGGCAATCGGATCGCGCACGACGCCGAAGCCGGATTTGGTGCCGACCACGAAGGTGAAGAAGCCGTCGAGGTCGTCGAGTGCACCGGTCAGCGCCTGCCCGAGATCCTTGCCCTTGGCCATTTCGGAGGTGAGGTATGCAGCTGCAACTTCCGAGTCGTTTTGGGTTTCGAAGGTCATGCCCTCCCGCACCAGCTCGCGGCGCAGGTTGTTATGGTTCGACAGCGAACCGTTGTGCACCAGACATTGATCGGAACCGGTCGAAAACGGGTGCGCACCGAGCGTCGTGACAGCCGATTCCGTCGCCATGCGGGTATGGCCGATGCCGTGCGAACCGCCCATGGAGCGGACGCTGAAACGGGCAACGACATCCTTCGGCAGGCCGGTTTCCTTGTAAATCTCGACGCTGTCGCCGGAGCCCATGACGCGCACATCGGGCCGTATAGCGGTTAGAAGCGGCCGGATCGCCATAAGTTTGTCCGCAGCGAGCGTAACGATGGCATGGGTGCTCTTGATGCTGACACTCGCCGCTATTCCGGCTTCTGCCAAGTCATTTTCAAGGCCGGCGAAATCCGCCTCCGGCTTCGCCGACTGGATCGTCACCTTCGCTTTTCCCTCGGCAGCCGAGCCGTAGATTGCGATTCCGGCAGAGTCCGGACCGCGATCGGTCATGGTGATCAACATTTCCGACAGCAGCTGCCCCAGCTGGGGCTCGAGGCTCCGGTCTTTGAGAAACAGTCCAACAATGCCGCACATGACCTGGCAACCTCCGTTCGTGTCTGAACGAGTGCTACCAGAGGGTTTGGCGATAATCAACTATGAAGAATAATTTTTTCTTTTGAGGCAATAAACTAATCGCCGACGGCCTTCTGCTGCGGATAGGAAATGATCGAAAGATAGCGGCAGGGGAGCTTGACGAGTTCCTCCGGCCCATGTGGAGCATCCGCGTCGAAGAACAGGCTGTCGCCGGGCTGCATCCGGTAAAGGGCGTCGGAGTGGCGGTAGACCACCTCCCCCTCCAGGAGATACAGAAACTCCATTCCGTCGTGCTGGAAGGTGGGAAAGACGTCGGATTCGACAGTCAGGGTGATCAGATAGGGTTCGACCGTGACGCCGCTGGTATTATTGTCTATATGGCCGAGCAGGCTGTATTGATGTCCGGCGCGCGTGCCGCGACGCTCGATATTCACCCCTTCACCCGCCTTGACGAAGGTTGCATTCCGTGGCTCCTCGAAGCGGCGAAAGAAGGCGGTAATCGGAACGCCGAGTGCCCTGGAGAGCGTTTGCAGTGTCGTCAGCGACGGCGAAATATTGCCGTTTTCGATCTTCGACAGCATGCCGAGCGAAATGCCAGTCGCCGCAGACAGGTCGGTGACGGTGATGCCGAGCCTCTTGCGGAAATTGCGGACCTCGTGTCCGATGGCCATCTCGAGATTGTTGACGCGCGGTTCGCGGACTGCGTGCGGATTCTGATCCAGCGCTACGGCGCTTTCGATCTGTGTCTTGGAAGGCATGATGTCTCCGGAGAAAGCAAAATTTATCTTCTCAGGAAATCTTTCACGATTCAAAGGAAAAACCCGCGCCCGTCTTCAATGCGCGTGCGAGAGGCCCGTGCTTGGATGCGATTCAAACAGCCGGACTTAAAGAGAAAAACGCGGTCCGGTGGGTGTCGGGAGCCGACAGCTGGGGACTGACCGCAATGCGCGAACCGGTCTCCTGTTGTCCTACCGCCGCGCATCCGTCGGGTTTTGACCGAACGTCGCTTTGAACGATCTGGAGAAATGGCCGGGACTCGAAAAGCCGGTGGCAAAAGCGATCTCCGAAATCGACAGCGGGCTTTGCTCCAAAAGCCGGCGGCTATGCCGCAGGCGGACCTGCCGGTAAGTGTCGAGGAAGGTCATGCCGCGATGCTTGAGAAAGAGCCGATCGAGATGGCGCGCGCTGATGCCGGCCAGGCTCGCCATCTCTGCACGGCTGAGCGGATTTTCGATCGCAGTCTCCATTTTCTCCAGTACGGCGAGAAGCGCCGGGTGATTGGTCCCGAAGCGGTTGGCGGCCGATGCCCGCTGCGGATCGCTCGGTTCGGCGACGGCAGTATGCAGGTACCAATCGCTCACCCGGCGGGCAAAATCGGCGCCCATCCGCTCGCAAATCACGGCGTGCATCATGTCGAGCGGTGCCACCCCTCCACCGCAGGTCACGCGTGCACCATCGATGACGAACCGCGCCTGGCGCGGGGCGAGATGCGGGAATGCCTCTTTCAGAACGGCGGCATGTTC
>NZ_JABEPH010000195.1:0-11435 GCF_013004495.1 Rhizobium sp. SEMIA 4085 | reverse complement strand
GCGTGTGTTGTCTCGGGCAGCTCCGTGGTGTCGTTCGAGCGGAAGCAGGCATGGGCGTGGCGCAGGAGTCTCGGGGGCGCGGAGATGTGTGTAAGAGAAAGGTGCTTCGCGGTGCTGGTGGCCTGGGCCGGGTGGGCCGAATGGCAGTTTCGCGAGCGGCTGCTGGCACAATTGCCCGACGTCCGCAGCGTTGTGGAAGCTGGCAAGGCCGCCACGCCAGCCGCGCGGGCGGCTCAACTCGATGCCTTCGTGGCGGCGGTCCGGCTCATTGAGCAGGATGCCGCCCGCTCACCGCTTGGCCTCATTCACCATATAGAAATGGTCGATCCCGCTGCAGCAGCGCGCCGTCGCTATGGCGAGGCGGCCGAAGCCTTGGTTGCCGAGCCGCTCGCCGAGGCACTGGCTATTGCGCTTGCCACGGAAGGGGAGGCGAATGCGCTCTACGATTCCCTCCGCGCTTTGTCGACACTGAAAGGGACATCGGACTGGCAGCCCAGGTTTCTGGGGGGCTGGGTCGCCGATCGCGCCGAGAGCTTCCCCGAACTTGCTTTGCTGGCTGAACATGTTGCTGCCATGCCCAAGCCGCAGCCGGGGCTTCCATCTCCCGATCCCGAAACGATCGCCCAGGCGCGGCAATTCGCTGCTGAAGGCTTGGCCAGTGAGCGGGCCTTGCTCGAACTGGCACGTGCCGAAAAGACGGCAGCTGTTCCTCCCTGGTCTCTCAGTCAGGCGGCCCCTGGTCTCGACACGATCTTAATCCACCGGTCGGGCCTGCCGATCGAGCGCGGAGTCCCGGGTCTCTATACGGAGGCTGGATGGAACTATGCGAGGTCGGGCGCCGCCGATGCTATCCGCCGGGCAACGTCCGAAGCCGCAACGCTGCTCCCCTCGGGCGGCACGACGACCACGGAAGCGGTGATGGATCTCCTCCAAAAGCGTACGCTTGAGGTGTGGACGCAGTATCTGGGTGAGCTTCGCGTGAGGCCGTTCACAGACCAACCCACTTCTGTCGTGATCAGCGGTGGGCTGAGCGCACGCAACTCGCCGCTCTCGGCGCTTATCCGCGAGGCATGGCGTCAGTCCGGCGGGACCGACCGGAGCCGAAGCCACGCCAACCAGCTTCGAGTCGCAACGGCATTGGGTCCGGCCATCCAGTTCGTGGAGCAGGGCCGGATGTCGGAAATTTCGCAGCTCTTTGTCTCGCTGAACGTGGCTCTCTCCGTCCTCGATGCGGATGCGGAGATCGGCAAGAAATCCCTCATGGACGCACAGGAGCGCGCCAACTCGATCGTTGCCTTGCAGCAAGCCCCGCTGCTGGTTGTGCAGATCGTCGAGGACGTGATCTCTCAGACGGCTACCCCAAAAGTGCCGGAGGTTGCTGCGGATCATGTCCCAAAGCAGGCGACCTCGGCACCGCAGCCTGCACAGTCATCACAATCACCTTGGGGTTCTCAGGTTGCGGCCGCCTGCCAGGCCGCCGTAAGCGGCCATTATCCATTCTTTGATGGACCTGATGCGGACATGGCCGAAGTCGCGCGGATCTTCGCGCCGAACGGCACCATAGAAAGGTATTTCCGGGCGCAACTGGCACATTTGATGGACACGTCGACGACACCGTGGCGATGGAAGCCGGAAGCGCGACTTTCAGGCTATTCACCCGGAAGCGCGGCCTTTCTCCAAAAGGCGGTTGCCGTTGGCGAGGCCCTTTTTCAAAAGGGAGCCTCGCCCGACATCCCGATTGTGCTGGAGGCTCTTGCCCAACGAGGAGCCGCGACTGTCTCGATCGGCGGCGCTCATGCCCCGGTCATCACTTCCGGGGAGTCGGTCACATTGAACTGGCCGGGAGCCTCGCCCGCGCAAGGCTTTGAGATATCCTTCAATACTGGTCCTGGGCTCGAGAAGAAGAGCGCACGCGGTCCATGGGGCCTGTTGCGGTTTTTGGATGGGTCGCGCTTGCGGCCCCGCGAGGCCGGCCGACGGTTCCTGATCGATGTCCGTGCCAAGAGCGCGCGCGCCTATCTTCAGATGTCCTTCGCAGGAGCTGCCAACCCGGTGTCGGTACGCTCACTGATGCGCGGCTTGACCTGTCCATTCACGCTCTGAATGCAATATTCGAATTTTTGCACATAATACCCGCGCGGTTGGGGCGGGGTCAATTCCTTCGCTTCGCTTGACATGAGGTTTCAGATATCTGGCGATTAATGGAATGTCGTGTCATTCGGCGCGCCAAATCGGCACTCACGAGCA
Organism: Rhizobium sp. SEMIA 4085; assembly: GCF_013004495.1. Taxonomy (NCBI): domain Bacteria; kingdom Pseudomonadati; phylum Pseudomonadota; class Alphaproteobacteria; order Hyphomicrobiales; family Rhizobiaceae; genus Rhizobium; species Rhizobium sp. SEMIA 4085. The sequence goes on along the minus strand of NZ_JABEPH010000195.1, from coordinate 9,188 downwards.
ATTTCATTTTAAAGCTTACGTCGAGGAAAAGGGTGTCGGAGAGTTTTTCAACACTATCGGCCCTAAGCGGCCATTAGGATGGGAACCCTCATGATCATTTTACGAGTTTGACCGTCGCAGAAGCGAGTCCGCCACCGGCGGCACCGCGGTCGAAATGAACTGCTCGAGGACTCTGCGCAAATTCAGGCCAACTTTCTGCTCAAGGCCACGCCTTGACCAAATGGACGTTCGATCTCGCCTTCAGTGATCTGGGATCGCGCAAACGCCTAACCGAAAACCGTCAGCATGCTCGCAATATTTCTCTTGGTAATGTCGGAAGGGGGAACTCGCGATCGTCTTCTAGTGCCAGCTTATGTAAACAGTGGCAAAAAGGAGAGGTGCATGTTGCTGAAAGATCGAAATGCAATTGTTTATGGTGCCAGTGGGGCTGTTGGAGCAGCCGTGGCAAAGGCATTTGCCCGAGAAGGCGCTCGCGTCTTTCTGGCGGCCCGTCATAAGGATCGGTTGGATGCGGTTGCGGACGATATTCGGACGCGGGGTGGAATGGCGGAGGTGAAGCCTGTGGATGCAACGGACAAGCAAGCTGTTGAGGCGCAACTCGCGCTGATCTCCGATAAGGCGGGGCCGGTCAAGATAATGTTCAACGCGATCGATTGGGGCGACACACAAGGTGAGCCACTCGGGACGATTTCATTGGAGAAAGTCCTTCGGCCCGTTCAAACCGGTCTCACAACGTGGTTCTACACCGGAACTGCAGTTGCGGATCATATGGCGCGCAACGGTGGCGGTTCCATCGTCGGTATCAGTGCGAACGCTGGACGCCAAGCTTTCCCGAACGTGGGCGGGTTTGGAATTGCCTGTGCTGCCGTCGAGCATTTTTTGCGACAGTTAGCAGTAGAGAACGGGCCCTTAGGAGTGAGGGTCACGTGGGTTCGTTCGCCGGGCTCCCCAGACTCTCCCGGCGTTCGCGACGTTTGGTCGATGGCTGCGCGTGAGCGTGGTATGACTTTCGATGAAATCCATAAAGAGTTCGCCAAGGATACCCCGTTGCGGCGTGTGACGCCGCTCGCGCAAATAGCTGACGCGGCGGTACTCCTGGCCAGCGACTTGGCGGCCGGCATGACAGCCACGATGGCCAATGCGACAGGAGGCGCACAGATCGACTGAATTGCTGCTCGCGTATCGGGACTCGTAGACACAGTGTGGACAGTCAGTACGATAGCTTCCCACGCCCGAGCGCGAAAATGATGACTCTTTTCAGCTCATTCGAACGTCCTTGTCGCGACTGCCTTTGCGCGGTTTGGATCCAATGAGGAAAAGAACATGGATTTGGATGGAAAACGAATAGTTGTCGTCGGTGGTAGCCGCGGGTTGGGCTTCGGAATGGCCGAGGCGTTTGTAGCGCGCGCAGCTAAAGTGACCGTCGTGGCTCGCGACGCGACGACTTTGCAAGCGCTGGGCGAGCAACTAGCCGTCACGACTGTGTCTGCTGACGCGCCCAGTATCGACGCCGCGAACAGGATCATGTCAGAGACACGACCTGATGTCGTCATCATGAATGCTGGTGCGGAACCGCCCATGGAACGTATCGACCGCGTTAGCTGGGAGGCGTTCACGACCAACTGGAACGTCGACGTGAAGGCCGCCCTGCATTGGGTCCAGGCTGCTTTGACGTTGCCGATGGCGTCGGGCGGGCTGGTCGTTCTCGTTTCCAGCGGAGCCGCGGTGCAGGGCTCGCCGCTATCGGGAGGTTATGCAGGAGCAAAACGGGCGCAGTGGTTCATTGCAAAATATGCTGAGGGCTTGTCGACCCAGCTCGGCCTGGGCCTGCGTTTCCGGGTCATCGTTCCCCGGCAGATGTTCACAGGAACGGGCGTGGGCAACGCCGGAATCTCCGGCTATGCTGCGGCGGCGGGCCGGACATACGCCGAACAGGCCGCTACCTGGCCGGACATGACACCGCGTGGCTTTGGCGATACGGTAGCCGAACTGATCGGCAAGACGGCGCTAGAAGAGGCTATGATCTACGCCGTGCGTGGAGACACCGGCGTGACGGTCATCGAATGATGGATGAAGTTGCGCTCGAAGCAGAAGCGAAGAACACACTGTACGCGGTGCTGGCCAAGGAGGCGGATGCAGTTCGCCCGGAACTGCATCGCTATGCCGCCCGATTGGTCGGCTCGGTGATCGACGGTGAGGACGTAATACAGGACGCGTTAGTCAGTGCGTTCGCGATGGTCGGCTCGATCTCGTCGGGCACGCCGCTGCGACCCTGGCTGTTTCGCATTGTTCACAATCGCGCCATTGATGCGCTGCGCCAGCGAAGTACCCGCCGGTCGGAGCCGCTGGAGACGGCCTTTGATTTAGCTGATGTCAGTGCTGTTGATCCAGAGGATGCACTGAGTCGGCAGGAAACGGTGCGGATCGCCTTGGCTCACTTTGCTAAATTGCCGGTGCCGCAGCGTAGCGCGGTGATCCTCAAGGATGTGCTGGGAGAGTCCATCGCAGACATCTCCGCGCTATTGGGCCTGAGTACCGATGCTGTCAAAGCCCATCTCTCACGTGGTCGGGCAGGATTGCGATCCATCTCCGAGTCAGAGTCCGAAGTTCCGCTGTCCCCAAGTGCCGAGGTTCTGAATTTCGCAGCGCTCTTCAACGCGAGGGATTGGACGGCTCTGCGCAGGCTGCTTGCCGAGGATGTTCGGCTTCGTCAGGCACGACGGCCGCAGGTCTCCGGTGCGGCGAACGTTGGCCGATTCTTTTCCTATTATGCGGATTATCCGCGGGTTTGGATCGAGCCGGCTTGTCTGGAGGGCAGGGAAATAGTGCTGGTCTCGGCTGCGCCGTCCGCTGCTCCTGCTTACTTCATGCTGCTTGAATGGAGGGACCAAAAGATAACACTGATCCGCGACCATCGATATGCGACCTACGTCATGGAGGGCGCGGCTGTGACGCGGGCCGCATCGCAACGCGAATATTAGGCCTGGCGGTCTCATGGCTCGTGTTGGCGCACAGATGTCGTCGCGTCAAACCAATGCGATGGCCGCTTTCGGTCCGAGGCAACAACTGCCGATCGGCATGGTCGATTTGACTGGGAAAGGCGGAGTCGTCGATTGTTCCACCACGACGATCAAGTCATGCAAGCAAGCTTGCCCTTCCATCTGCCGTGATTTCGAACTTAACCGGACGGCCGGTTTTTTTGCTGGACGACCATGCCCGAGTTCGAATTTCCGTTCCTGTCAGGTTAGACTCTGAACTATATGGTTCATTATGTAAGCTCTTCCCTCGATCTCTCGTTTGCGGCGCTGTGCGATGCGACCCGCCGCGGGATCATCGATCAGCTTGGGCGAGGGGACGCGTTGATCACCAGTCTCGCGGATACGTTCCAGATGACGCTGACCGGCATGAAGAAGCACATCCAGGTTCTCGAGCGAGCGGGGCTCGTCGTCACGCAGAAGGTCGGACGGGTGAGAACCTGCAAGCTTGGGAAACGCGGCCTCAAGGCGGAGGCCGAGTGGATCGAGGCACATCGCAAGCTCTTCGAGGCCCGCTTCGAAGCACTGGACGAAATTATCAGCGAAATGAAACAGGAGGGAAGCGATGAATCAGCAAGTTAACAGTGCAGCTGGTGCGCAGAACAGCACGTCAGTCGAGCGTAGAGGGGATCGCGAGCTCGTCGTAACGCGGACATTCAATGCGCCGCCGAGCACGGTTTACAGGGCGTGGAGCCAGCCCGAGCTGTTCCAGCGCTGGTGGGTGCCAAAATCGGCATCCGGCGTTTCGCTCGTATCGTGCGATATGGACGTCCGTACCGGCGGCAAATATCGGCTGGAATTCGGCGCCGGCGGTTCGGACACCATGGCCTTCTACGGCAAGTATCTCGAGGTGGTGCCGAACGAGCGCATCGTCTGGACCAACGACGAGGGCGAAGAAGGCGCGGTCACGACCGTGACCTTCGAGGACCAGGGCGGGAAGACGCGGCTGAATTTCCACGAAGTCTATCCGTCCAAGGAGGCGCTTGAGGAAGCACTACATGGCTCGGCGGCCGCATTGCCGGAGCAGCTGGAGCAGCTCGACGAATTGCTATAGGCGAGTGGCGCGGGTCGGGAAACTCGCCTCGGGGGAACGTCTGCTCTTGGGAAGTGGCTCGACCGGCCCTTCAGGCCGCTAATCTCGTATATGATGACGCCCGTATGTTCGGTATTGCCCAACAAATGCGGAAACTCTGTGAGGAAATAATGCCCACGGCCCAAGAAGGCTGTCTGCCACGATCGCAGCAAGCGCCGGCGCGAAAGCACATGAACTGATGGCTCGTTATGGCTGGGCCACGACGCAACATGCCGAGATTTATACCAAGGGCGCCGATCGCGCGCGCCTAGCTGTAAGTCTTCACGCCTTGTCGCAGAACAAATCGAGGCCGCCAAAACCCCACCTTATTCCCGGTGCGGGAACGAGCAGAAAAGAAAAACAAAGGCATTTTAAGGGAATGGTGGGCGATGAGAGACTCGAACTCCCGACATCCTCGGTGTAAACGAGGCGCTCTACCAACTGAGCTAATCGCCCCTCGATGCCGCAGCATCCAGCGTGAAGGCTCTCTATCGATATCGGCGCAGAACTGCAAGACCATTGGCGGGTTTTTTCGCCAAAATTTTTGAACCGGCAATCATCACCTCGTGTGCATCACGGGCACGCTCAGATTATTGTGAACCGCCAAGGGCAGGTCCCTTGTCTCGCAAGCTTTCGTAATGCCGGGCTTGCGTATAGAGATGGGCTGCGTCGCGGCACATTCTGGTGTTGTGTCGCGACTAACAAATCATTCCGCACTGGAGCACAGAGTGAAAACGCGCGAAGAGCGGCTGCGTCTGAGGAGCAGCACACCTCGAACAAGACTTGATTTTGTCCATACCGAAGGCGCCAAACTGCTGCCTGATCGCAATGAACTCCTCTATCGTCTGCCCAATCATGCAGTTGCAGCCGAGATTGGCGTCGCTGAAGGAGAGTTCACGTCTGAAATACTCAAGCGGAACCGCCCCGAAAAACTTTTCCTGATCGATCCATGGGGGATGGATCGTTACTCCGCCGGCATGGCGACGGTGAGCGAGAAATATGCCGGCGAGATAAAAGGGGGAACGGTGGTGATCCGGCAGGGCACGTCGCTTGAAGCCCTCAGCACGTTTGACGATGGTTTTTTCGACTGGGTTTATATCGACACCGATCATTCCTTCGAACTCACCTGGAAGGAGTTGGTCCTGTCAAACAGCAAGGTCAATCGCGGCGGACGAATTGCCGGCCACGATTTTTGTACCGGTAACACCGTAAAGCCGATCGTCTACGGCGTCGTGGAAGCCGTCAACAAGTTCTGCGCGGAATGCGGATGGCGCTTCGAATACCTGACGCTGGATCCGGATGCGCATTTTTCCTTTTGCCTGCAGCGCCTCTGATGTACCAGCCGTAAGTCACGGGGCGTGTGCCCGCTGCTGCCGCACCCGGAAAATGCCGGCCATGGCAATCGTCAGCAAGAGCGCGGCAGTGGCGATAAGCAACAAGCCGCCGGCGGCGCGATAGACGACGACGCCCACGATCCCGCCGAAGAGGAACGCAAGGATGGTTTGGACATGTAAAAGGAGCTTGGCGCGGTCATACTGCGCCTCGCTGGCTCGCTCCCGTCCGCGCAGGATGTCAAATGCCATCCCAAGCTCTATGCCGACATCGGTCGCCATTCCCGATATATGGGTGGTCCTTACCCGAGCGTTGGAAATGCGGGTGACGACTGCGTTTTGAAGGCCCATGAGAAAGGCAAGGCCGATCACCAGAACCGGTGCCCGCCATTCTCCAAGCAGCCAAAGGTCGGCACAGCCGAGTACCGCAAGCAATATCGCCTCGGTCAGGATGCTGTAGGCGTAGATGGCATGTATGTTGCGTCTGCGGCCGGCATTGATGAGCAGCGTCGAGACGGTGGCGCCCATTATGAATGTGACGATGATCGCAAGGTAGAACAGGGCGGAAATCCACGCGCCGACGGCAATGTGGTCGGAAAATGTGGAGATGTTTCCGGTCATGTTCGCAGAAAAGAAGCCGACCGCGTAAAAGGCGGCCGCGTTGAGCGCGCCAGCGATCGCTGCAAGGCAAGAGGCGAGCTTCCTGTCAATCTGTTCGTTGCGTTCGTGCCCCTGGCGGATCAGCATGGTCTGTCTTCAACGTGGCGGGATTGGGTCAATGCTTAGAAAAAAAGGTCAATGGGACGTTAATCCTCGATGCGGTCGAGCTTTTTGGCGGTCGCCGAGAGCAGAGGAATCTGCACAACCCAGTTCTATCGCCCGAAACCTGAACGTCAACAGGGTCGACATCTCGACTTTTCGACGGGCGCATTTGCCTCTCCATGCCGGATGTTGCCGGTTTTATCGTCGCGCGAGTTCTTCATTTCACCTTACGGGCGTAAAATAGAACATCAATTCTATGGATTAAGACATGAAAACCGTATCCTTCGGCTATGTTTCATCCGAGGGAAATAGACATGAGCTTCAAAAATTTGGGCGCAGCCGCATTGATCGGGGCATTGTCGTTGACGATTTCTGCTTCCGTGGGCATTGCGGAAGATGCGGCCAAGCCGGTTACCGGCGGCACGCTGATCTATCTCGAGCAGCAGGCGCACACCAATCTTTATCCTCCGGCCGGCGGTTTTTATCCGAATGGCGGCGTGCTCAATCAGATTACGGATAAATTGACTTATCAGAATCCGAAGACGCTCGAGATCGAGCCCTGGATCGCGCAATCCTGGACGGTGAACGAGAATGCGACGGAATATACTTTCCGGTTGCGCGCAGGTGTGACTTTCTCGGACGGATCGCCGCTCGATGCGAACGCGGTTGCGAAAAACTACGATACGTTCGGTCTCGGTAACAAAGCGTTGAAGCAGCCGGTTTCGGAAGTCATCAACAATTACGACCATTCCGAAGTTATCGACCCGCTCACCATAAAATTCTACTTCAAAAGGCCATCGCCGGGATTTCTGCAGGGAACGTCGGTTATCGGCTCCGGCCTAGTTTCGCTGGCGACGCTGGCTTTGCCGTTCGAACAGCTCGGGGATGCAACGAAGATCATTGGCTCGGGCCCCTTTGTCGTCGAAAGCGAAACGCTCGGCAAGGAGCTTTCGCTGAAGGCGCGCCAAGACTACAACTGGGGTCCTCCAAAGTTTAAACATCAGGGCCGCGCCTACCTCGACGGGATCAAATTTGTCATCACCGGGGAGGACAGCGTGCGGATCGGCGCGCTGCTGTCCGGCCAGGCGGATTTCATCCGCCAAGTGCAGGCCTATGACGAAGAGCAGGTCGAAAGCCAGGGTTATAAGATCTACGCGCCGCCCACGCGCGGCGTGAACAACAGCGTCGTCTTCCGCCCAGACAACCCGCTCGTTGCCGATCTGCGCGTCCGACGGGCGCTGCTGCATGGCACGAACACGCAGGAGATCGTGTCGACGCTTTTTTCCGTGAACTATCCCCAGGCAAAATCGATCATCGCTTCGACGGCGCAGGGCTATGTCGATCTGTCCTCGAAGCTTGCCTACGATCCTGCCGAAGCCGCAAAGCTGCTCGACGATGCCGGCTGGAAGGCCGGCGCCAATGGCGTGCGTGCGAAAGACGGCCAGCCACTTATCTTGACAGCCTATGAATCGCCACCGCAGCCCCAGAACAAGGCAACGCTACAGCTTGTCGCGCAGCAATGGGCGAAGCTCGGCGTGACGCTCAATGTTCTTGCAGGCGATGCCGGCAGCAAGACGGTCGATGATCTCGATCCGGACAAGACGCCCGTTTCGCCGGCGATGGTGGGCCGCGCCGATCCCGACGTCATCAAGAGCCAGTACTATCCGAAGAATCGCGACGTTCTTCGCCAGAAGGGCGGGTTGAGCGACAAGGTGAAGTCCTTTGCGGACGGCAGGCTGAACGGCCTGCTTGAGCAGCTTTCGTCAGAACCCGATCCTGCGAAGCGCCTGACGATTGCCGGCGAGGTTCAGAACTACGTGATCGATCAGGCCTATGCAATCCCGATTTTTGAAGAGCCGCAGGCCTTTGCCGGCGCACCTTATGTGCAAGGGGTAGCCTTCGAGGCGGTCGGCCGCCCGAGCTTCTACAGCATCTGGCTTGCTGAACACTAACCGGGCGAAAGCCCGGCAAGAGCCGCGCTAGTTCCGCTGAGACGGAGTTTACCATGGCAAGATATGTTCTTTCACGCACAGGGCAGGCGCTTCTGGTGCTATGGGCCGCCTTCACGATTTCTTTCGTGCTGCTGCAGGCGATGCCCGGCGACGCGGTGCTGATCAAATTTCAGAACCCGGAATACGGCCTCGGCCCGGAACAGCTGGCCGATATTCGTGCAGCCTACGCAGCAGACGGGTCTCTGGCGTCGCAATATCTCCAAACAATCGGCAACTTCCTGACAGGCAATTTCGGCTATTCGCTGCAGCGCGGCGTCGCCGTCAGCGCGCAGCTTGCGGTCAACCTGCCCTCGACCATCCAGCTTGCAGGGCTCGGCTTTGCCACCGCTTTGATCCTGGCGGTCATTCTTGCGATCTTTTGCAATATTCCGGGCCTCGGCCGGCTTCGTTCATTCATTCATTCTATCCCTTCGCTGTTCGTCTCTGTGCCCACGTTCTGGCTCGGCATCATGCTGATCCAGATATTCTCGTTCCGGCTGAAACTCGTGCCGGTGATCAATCCCGGGCCATGGGAGGGACTGATCCTTCCCGTCCTGACCGTTGCCGTTCCGATTTCCGCACCGATGGCGCAACTCCTGCTTCGCAACGTCGATGAGGTCCTTACGCGTCCCTTCGTGGCTGTTGTGCGCGCCAAGGGTGCATCGCATTACTGGGTGTTGTGGCGCCATGTCGCAAGGAACGCATCGCTGCCAGTACTGACGGTGGCTGGTGTGCTCTTCGGCGAACTCCTGGCCGGTGCCGTCGTGACCGAAGCCGTCTTTGGCCTCAACGGAATCGGCGGCCTCGCCGAACAGGCAGTGACCTCCCAGGATGTCGCGGTTTTGCAGGCGATCGTCGTCATATCTGCAGCCACCTTCGTCGCCATAAACCTTGCGATCGATCTGCTCTATCCCGTGCTCGATCCGCGACTGAAAACCAAACTGGGGACCGCGACATGACCCGGGCGGAAAAGGCTAAAGTCCACCTCGGAAGCAAA
>NZ_JABEPH010000194.1:0-11484 GCF_013004495.1 Rhizobium sp. SEMIA 4085 | reverse complement strand
GTTCTACCGTGGGCCTATTGCCTTGTGGCTGTGCTCTTTCTGACGATGACTTTGCTGGAAGGCTGGGCCAACCACGATGGTTGGACGTTGGCCCGCCTCGCAGGCGCGGTGGCATGCATTCTCTGGCCGCTGACGGTAGTTGTCCTGCTGTTTCACATGTTTGCGTCTGCCGCTACGCTCCGCCAGGCCTGATCGGTCCTGCCTCCGATCATTCATCCAAACCTTCTCCGAAAATGCTTGAGGGCGCTTGCCGATTACCCTAAGTTCGCGCCAACGCATCACTTTCTGGCAATGAGGAGGGGACATGGCCGGTGTCACTGGTCTGACATTTTTGGCCTTGTGCCTGCCGCTTCTCGGCGCCTTGCTTTCCCCTTTCGTCATTCGCCGGCTCGGCGCAAGCGGCGCCTGGCTGCTGGCTGCCGTGCCGTTCCTGTCGTTCCTGCACTTCCTCCGCTTCATATCAGGCGTCGCCCGTGGCGAGGTGGTGACCGGCGGATATTCCTGGGTGCCGAGCTACAATCTGAGCTTCTCTTGGTTTCTCGACGGCCTGTCGCTCACCTTTGCGCTGCTGATTACCGGCATCGGCACGCTGATCGTGCTTTATGCCGGCGGCTACCTGAAGGGGCATCCGCAGCAGGGGCGCTTCTTCTCCTTTATCTTCCTGTTCATGGGTGCGATGCTCGGCGTCGTCGTCTCGGACAGTTTCCTGATGTTCTTCATCTTTTGGGAGCTGACCTCGATCACCTCCTTCCTGCTGATCGGCTTCGACCATGAGCGGGAGGCGGCACGACGGGCGGCACTTCAAGCACTGGTGGTGACCGGCGGTGGCGGGCTTTGCCTGCTGGCCGGCCTGCTCTTTCTCTGGAACATCACCGGCGTCACGCAGATGTCGCTGCTTTCGCCCTTCGGCGATGTCGTCCGCGGCAGCCCGTTTTATCTGGCAACGCTCGGTCTCGTGCTGTGCGGCGCCTTTACCAAATCGGCGCAGTTTCCATTTCACTTCTGGCTGCCGAACGCCATGGAGGCGCCGACGCCGGTATCGGCCTACCTGCATTCCGCAACCATGGTTAAGGCCGGCGTATATCTCCTGATGCGGCTGAACCCGGTGATGGGCGGCACACCGGCCTGGGAAATCCTGCTGCCGTTCTTCGGCGGCATGACCCTGGTTGCCGGTTCGGCGCTCGCCATTGCCCATGCCGACCTGAAGCTGAAGCTCGCCTATACGACGGTTTCTTCGCTCGGCCTTCTCGTCCTGCTAACCGGTTTCGGTTCGGAATACGCAATCGAAGCCGCGGTGCTTTACCTGGTGGCGCACTCGCTCTTCAAGGGTGCACTCTTCATGATAGCAGGCGTCCTCGACCACGAGACGGGCACCCGCGATATCACGAAGCTCGGCGGTTTGCTGAGCGCCATGCCGCTGACCTTTGCAATTGCGATGCTCGCCGCGATCTCGATGGGCGGCCTTCCGCCCTTCTTCGGCTTCCTCGCCAAGGAGGAGATCTACGCTGCGCTCGCCGGCGGCAACCTGCGCTCGCTGGTCTTCACCGCGGTCGCGATCTTCGGCAATGCGCTGATGTTTGCAATTGCCTTTTCGGTCGGCCTGAAACCCTTCGTCGGTCAGGCGGCCGAAACCCCGAAACATCCCAACGAGGCGCCCGTCCTGCTCTGGCTCGGTCCCGGCATTCTGGCAGCGCTGGGCCTTGCTCTCGCGCTCTTTTCCGGCATCACGCATCACTACATATCGTCTCCGATGGCTTCGGCCGTTCAGGGCGATGCGATCGACGTTGCGATCTCGCCGATGCCGCATCTGGGCCTTCCGCTCGCGCTTTCGGTATTGACCGTCATCCTTGGCGTTGCGGTCTATTGGAAGATTGAGCTGGCCCGGGCGCTGATGGTGTCGTTCTTGCAGGCGGCAGGGCCGGGGCCGGACCGCGGCTTCGATAGCTTTATCGCCGGGCTCGTCCGCCTTGCCTGGCGCGTCACCCGCATCGTCCAGCCGGGACGGCTGGAAATCTACGTGACCTGCACCTTTGTCTGCCTCGCCTTGATACTCCTCGTGCCGCCGCTGCTTTACGGCGAACTGCCGTCGTTTCCCGTCTGGCCGCGCGGCGTCCAGCTCCATGAATGGGCGATCTTCCTGCTCGCCGTGATCGGCCTTGCGGCAGTGCTTTGCGCCCGCGACCGGCTGACGGCAATCATCTCGCTTGGCATCCAGGGCTTTTCCGTGGCGTTGATCTTCCTGCTCTTCGGGGCGCCCGATCTTTCCTTCACGCAGTTCATGGTCGAGACGCTGTCCGTCGTCATCCTGGCGCTCGTCATGACGAGGCTTCGCCTCTCGCCGACCGACCCGCGTCCGCTGCTTCAGCGGCTTGGCGACGGCTCGATCGCGCTTGCCTGCGGCCTCGGCTTTGCGCTGCTTCTGATGCGGGCGACGGAGGGGCCGTTCAATGCGGCGCTGACGGATTTCTTCAACACCTATTCGAAAACCATTGCCCACGGCGCCAATGTCGTGAACGTCATCATCGTCGATTTCCGCGGCACCGACACCCTCGGCGAGATCGCCGTTGTCGCCATCACCGGCCTCGCCATCATCGCACTGATCCGCATGCGGGCAGGGGGAGAGCGGAAGCTGGTCGCGCCTGATCCGGACCGAGGGGAGGGGGCGGAGTGAAAGGCGTTTGTTTCCATCTCGGAGGTTTAAAGTCCGGCAGGTTTGGAGCGCCAGGTGATGTTGTCTGGAGACGACATTGCCTCAACCGCCATCATTGCCGTGCCCGTCACAGGAACCATGCAAAAGGCGGTTCATTCACGGCGCAGGCGCGCCGAGGCCTCGATCCTGCGACGAGCACAGGAATGAGGGGATCTTGGGATGAGCGCTGTTGGCAAAGCGCACGCATTCAGCGGGATTCAGATCGCCAGGGTGGCGCACGAGGAGGTGGTGCTTCGAGAATGAGGGCGGGTGATGAGGTAGGGTTGTCCTTGCGTGCCCCATCGACTGACTTGATGGGCAAAGAAGGTAGCCTCGTCCGACGATTGCCGCCAAGCGGAGCACCCACCCGATGAACACTCTCATCTTCCGCACCATCGCCCCCTTCCTCGTCGCACTCATGCTGCTCTTTTCGGTTTTCATCCTGCTGCGCGGCCACAACGAGCCGGGCGGGGGCTTCATCGGCGGGCTTATCGCCGCTTCGGCACTGGCGATCTACGGCATCGCGGCCGGCGTGCCGGCTGTGCGCCGGGCAATCCTCTTTCATCCGCTGTCGATCGCCGGTGCCGGGCTGATGATGTCGGCGGTCGCCGGCCTGGTCTCGATTGCCGCAGCCGTGCCTTTCATGACCGGCCTTTGGGTCTATCCTTCAATCCTTGGCGTCGAGGTGCCGCTCTCGACGGTCATGCTCTTCGATATCGGCGTCTATTTCGTTGTCGTCGGCGCGATCACCGCCATTGCGCTAGCCCTTGAGGAAAGGGAGGTGGAGTGATGGAGCCGCTTTTTGCGATCCTCGTCGGCCTGTTCTTTTCTGCCGCCATCTACCTGCTGCTGTCGAAATTCTCGATCCGCATCATGCTCGGTATCGCGATCCTTGGAAACGCCGTGAACCTCCTGCTCTTTACCGCCGGGCGCCTGACGCGCGAGGTGCCGCCGATCATTCCGGCGGGCCTCGACGCGCTGCCCGCCGGTGCAGCCAACCCGCTGCCGCAAGCCCTCATCCTGACGGCGATCGTGATCTCCTTCTCTTTCCTCGCCTTCCTGCTGGTGCTGACCTACCGGGCCTATCAGGACATCGGCACGGACAACACCGACGAGATGCGCGTCGCCGAGCCCGACGATCCGCCGCTTCCGCCAGTGGGGTATTGAGATGAGGATGGTGCGGATGATACCCCCCCTCCGTCCTGCCGGCCATCGCCCCCACAGGGAGGGAGATCGGCTGGTGGCGCTGGCTTTTTCCATTGGGGCTGCCGCGGGTTCAGCCTTCTTGCCGGCGGGCAGAAGCGGCCCGGAAGGAGCGGATGAGGGGGTAGACCTGGCATATGGTATCCGTCGCTTGCGCTCCCGACGCTTGCGGCCTGCGCCGTTCACCTTCCTCGTCGCCTTGCTCCGCGCGGCACTAATCCTTGCCGGAGAGAAGGGGAGGAAGCTTTAAATGGCCGCCCCCATCGGCACCGACCTTTCCGCCGCGTTCCTCACCGCACCCGTTCCCCCAAGCAATTGGCTGGTGATCTTGCCGGTTGTGCATTGCATCGTGCTCGGCGCGCTGATGCTGATGCTTCGCGCCCATGTCCGCCTGCATGCGTTGATCGCCGTCCTCGGCCTGGCGGCCTTGGTGCTGGTCGACGCGGTGTTGTTGAAACGGGTGATCGACGATGGCCCAGTCACGATGGTGATGGGGCGCTGGTTGCCGCCTTTCGGCATTGCCTTCACCGTCGACCTCTTCGGCGCGCTGATGGCGCTTGCAGCCGCGATCGCGGCGCTTGTGAGCAGCCTCTATGCTCTCACCGACATCGACGCGGGCGGGCGGCGCTTCGGCTTCTTCCCGTTCCTGATGCTCCTGATGGCAGGCGTGTCCGGGGTGTTTCTCACCGGCGACATTTTTAACCTCTATGTCTGGTTCGAGGTGTTGCTGATCTCGTCCTTCGGCCTGCTGATCCTTGGATCCGAGCGCGAGCAGATCGACGGTGCCATGAAATATGCGGTGCTGAACCTGATCGGCACGACGCTCTTTCTGATTGCGGTCGGCTACCTCTACGCGATCTTCGGCACGCTCAACATGGCCGACATCGCCCTGAAGGCCGCGGGCCTGCGCGATACCGCGCCGCTGATGACGTTGGCTGCCCTCTTCCTTTTTGCCTTCGCCATGAAGGCCGCCGCTTTCCCGGTAAACTTCTGGCTGCCGGCCTCCTATCATACGCCGCGCATCGTCGTCTCCGCGCTCTTTGCCGGTCTGCTCACCAAGGTCGGCATCTACGCGTTGATCCGGGTGGTGGTGATGCTGCTGCCGGTGGAGCGCGAGGCGCTGAGCCTGATGATCGCGCTTGTCGGCGCCGCAACCGTCCTCATGGGCGCACTCGGCGCGCTGGCGCAAACCGATATCCGCCGCATGCTCGGCTACGTCGTCATTTCCGGCATCGGCAACATGCTTGCCGGTATCGCGATCGGCACGCCGGGTGGCGTCAGCGGCTCGGTCTTTTACGCGCTGCATTCCGTCATGCTGATGATGGCGCTCTACCTCTTGGCGGGGCAGGCGGCCCGCCTCGGGGGCAGCTTCCAGCTCAGCGCGCTTGGCGGGCTCTATCGCGAGTGCGGCTGGTTTGCCGCCGTCTCGCTCATCCTCTTCCTCGCCGCCTGCGGCCTGCCGCCGTTTTCCGGCTTCTGGCCGAAGGTCATCCTCGTCAAGGCAGCGCTCGATATCGGCGCATGGTGGCTTGCCGCCGCCCTTTTGGCCGGCGGGTTCCTGACGACCATCTGTTTCGGCCGCGTCTTCCTGCTCGCCTACTGGCGCCCGGCGCCGGCGCCTGTCGAGGCGGTCGCGATCGGCTGGCAATCGGCGCTGCCGCTTCTGGCGCTGACCGCACTCGTCACCGGTTTCGGCATCGCGCCGGAGCCGTTGCTGTCGCTGGTGCAGGCGGCCGCCGGAAGCCTCGCCGATCCGGGCGCCTACATCCATTCTGTCTTCCCGGAAGGAGCGGCGCAATGATCGCCTTCCTCGTCAATCTGCTGCTTGCCATTGCCTGGGTTGCCGTTTCCGGCAGCGCCTCGCTGCACAATCTTGTTTTCGGCTTCGTTCTCGGGGCCGTCGCTTTGGCGATCGTGCGCGAGCCTTTCGGCAGCAAGGGCTATCTTCACCGCACGCGCCTTGTCCTGTCACTCGCGCTGCTTTTCTTGAAGGAACTGGCGCTTTCGGCTTGGACCGTCGCGCGGACGGTGCTGCGGCCGAGGATGGAGATCCGGCCCGGCATCTTTGCCTTTCCGCTGACCGTCGATCGTGATCTCGAGATCACGCTGCTTGCCAATCTCATCACGCTGACGCCCGGCACGCTCTCAGTCGATGTTTCGGAGGACCGCAGGACGCTTTATGTCCACGCGCTCGACTGCGCCGACCCGGAAGCGACGAAGCGCGCCATTGCGAGCGGCTTCGAACGCAAGATCATGGAGGCTTTCCGATGATTGCGCCGTTTACGCTTGTTTCGGCCGCCGCCGCGGTCACGCTTGCGATCCTCGGGATCGCCTTCGTGCTCACCGCCTATCGCGTGATCATCGGACCGACGCTGCCGGACCGCATTCTCGCTCTGGATACGCTGACCGGCATTGCCATCGGCTTCATCGCGGTGATCGCCGTCAAGACGCGCTTTGCGCTTTACATCGATATCGCGATCGCACTGAGCCTCGTCGGCTTTCTCGCGACGGTTGCCTTCGCCCGCTTCGTCCTGTCGCGCCGTGGCCCCGGAGCCAGGCCGCCGCCGGCCAGGCAAGAACAGGCAGCGGCGCCGGCGCCGGGCGATACGGAAGGGAAGGCACGATAATGGAACACGTTATCGCCGCGGCAACCGCCCTCACGATGCTTGCCGGTGCGTTTTTCGCGCTCTCGGCGGCGATCGGCGTCGTCCGGTTGCCGGACCTTTACTCGCGTATGCATGCAGCCTCCAAGGCGGGTTCCGTCGGCTCCGGCTTGCTGCTGCTTGCCGCCGGCCTTTATTCCGGCGAACTTGCGATTTTCGCGCGCGCTGCCGCAGGCGTCGTCTTTCTGCTGCTGACTGCCCCGGTCGCAGCGCACCTTTTGGCCAAGGCGGCGCATGAAACGGGGCATAAATTGTGGGAACTCTCGGTTCGCGACGACATGGAGGGCCGATGAGAGTATAATTTTCAGCGATTTAGCTCGTTTTACGCAAGTTATGCACGCGATTGTGAACTAAAGCCGCAGCCTTGCTTGCGAAATCTTAGTGTTTTGAACTTTTTAAGTAGAAAAACCGCAAATAAGAATTGGACTTTCGGTAAAACAGTGATAATTGAAGTGTAAGTAGAGTTCTGATTTCGAATTAGAATCGTTTCGCCTATTCCATCTCTAGCTTTGATTTCGAATGTCTAATGAAGGCTATGGTCGAAGAGTGCGGCGATTGTGATTCGTATTCGGGCAGTATTAGAACAGGTTTCGGTCTCAAGAATCTAGGGGTGGATTCGCGTTTTTAGGACATGATGCCGCTGTCTGGGCCTTTTACTGTTTGCCTCTACGAAGGCGATCCTCCGAAAGAGGGTCATCCACGCATGCGAACAGGAGATACACAATATGACGGATACCGCGACCGGCAACGGGCCGGAATTGCTGGTAGAACTGACGGCCGATATCGTAGCGGCTTATGTCAGCAATCATGTGGTCCCGGTCAGTGACCTGGCCAATTTGATTTCCGACGTGCATTCCGCACTGAGCAACACGTCTGCACCGCAACCCGCCGCAGCCACCATCGAAAAGCAGAAGCCCGCCGTTTCGGTACGCAAGTCAGTACAGGATGATCAGATCACCTGCCTGGAATGCGGCGGCAACTTCAAATCTCTCAAGCGCCATCTGATGACCCATCACAGTCTCTCGCCGGAAGAATACCGCGAGAAGTGGGATCTTCCCGCCGATTATCCGATGGTCGCTCCCGCCTATGCCGAGGCGCGCTCGCGCCTCGCCAAGGAAATGGGCCTCGGCCAGCGCCGCAAACGCGGCCGCGGCTGAACCTTGCACGTTCCTAAGCGCGAAAGCCGGGCCCCAAGCCCGGCTTTTTCTTTGCGCGGACTTGGAGGAAAATAATCCCAGTATATTCAGCCCATGGCGAAAAAGGCGAATTGAATAAAAAAGAGTTGCACCTGGTGCTTTTCCGGTCGTCCGGATCGAATCTGGCGCCTGCGGCAAAATCCCCGTTGACCTCAATCTAAGTTGAGACGCGAACATGACGCAGTCTGTCAGCCAAGGAGGCGCCGATGGCCATCGTTTTAAGTGACGACGATCTGGACCGAAGCACGACTATGCCGATCGCCATCAAGGCGATCGAGGAAGCAATGGCAGCGCGATCAGCAGGGGTATTGATCTCGCCGCCCAGGCATAACGTGGTCTTTGGCGGCAAAGGCGACCTTGTCTTCACCATCGGCGGGACGATCGGCGAGGGTTCCATTGCGGGCTTCAGGGTTTATGAAACATTCAACGGGCCGCGTCACGAACAGGTCGTCGCGGTCTGGTCGACTGAAACGGCAGAGCTTCAAGGCCTTGTCGTCGGCAGCCGCTTGGGAAATATCCGAACCGGCGCGATTGGCGGCATTGCCATTCGTCACATGTCATCGCCTAGCGTCAGGACTGTAGGCGTCATTGGAAGCGGGCAACAGGCGCGGACACAGTTGGAGGCCGCGGCACTTGTCCGCAGGCTGGATCATGTCCGAGTCTATAGCCGCCACGAACAGAACCGTTGCACATTCTCAGCGGAGATGGAGCAGCGCTTAGGTATCCCCGTGGAGCCCGTGGATTCGCCCCGGCGCGCTGTAAGCGAGGCCGATATCGTCATTTGTGCAACGACCAGCCGAACACCGGTGATGGAGGCGGCTTGGCTGAAGCCCGGAGTTCACATCAACACTCTCGGTCCGAAGACCGTGGACGAGCATGAGTTGGGCTTCGATATCGCCGCGGCCGCCCATCTTATCGCGACCGACTCTCTGGAGCAGACAGACGCTTACAAGGCTCCATTCTTCCTGCGTGGGTCGCCCGATGCTGTGCGCTTGGTGGATTTGGCAGCGATCGTCAGCGGCAGGCTGCCTGTTCGCCAGGCGCACGATCAAACGACGTTGTTTTGCTCGGCGGGCCTTGCAGGCACCGAAGTCCTGGTGGCATCGAAGCTGCTTGCGGCTTCCGGCGGCGGCAAGGCTCCTGCGGCCTGAAGTGGGCGGAGAGCCTGGATTATCTCGGGAACAGTAGCCAACTTGGCAATCTTTCCATTCATGTAATCGAGCGAGACCCTTCCATGCTCGGCATCATAGGAATCGATGCATTCCTCCGCCAACACCACGCGAAGGTCGCGTTGGTAAGCGTCGATAGCGGCCATGCGAATACAAGCGTGCGTGTTGATGCCGCACAATACCAGCTCGGCCACGCCCATCGCCGATAGAATGTCTTCAAGTTCGGTCCGGTAAAAGGCACTATAGCGTTTCTTTACGATGGTCGTGTCGCTTGGCTGGCAATTGAGGCCAGCATGAAGATGGGCGCCTGAAGTTCCCTCGATCGCGATCTTCAGGTTCTTGTCGCGCATCTCGAGAAAGGCGTCGCTAAGGTCAGGCCGAAATTCCGGCCGCACCCATATGACGGGCAACGCGGCCTGTCTAAAGGCCACAGCCAGCTTGTTGGTTTCACCGATCAGCCGAGCTGCTTTATCTGCGCTCCAACGGTCGAGGTAGTCATTGATTAGGTCGATGATAACAAGGGCGCGTTTGGTCATTAAGCGATTAAACGTCACAACAGTTGCAGTGTTGTGACGCCACACGGCATGCCGGTTTGGAACGTTTCTTGTTCATGCCGCGGACATCAAAATGCGCTCAATCATTCCCGAACATCAGCGACTGATGCGCCGCCGTTCCGGCCAGCGCCCCATCACCAACGGCGAGAGCAACGGAGCCTGCGGCCCTTGCTGCATCGCCGCAGGCGAAGATGCCCTTCGCGGTCGTCTGCTTTACGGCATCCGTCCTGATGAACTGGCCGAGCGGCCCCTCTTCCATCACGCAGCCCAGTTGCTCGGCCCAAGGGATTTGCACTGAAGTCCGCGTCAAGGTGAACAAACCGTCCATTGCGACAATCCTGCCATCGTCCAGCCAGACATCCGCACGGTCTCCTGCGATCTTGCGCACTGGTGTCGTCTCGACCTTGACTGCGCGCGCACGCAATTGCGCTACCTGATCGGCATTCGGGACGACGATACCGTTAGTGAAAAAAGTCGTCTCGCCCCAGTCAGGAAGCATTAGGGCATGATGCATGGAATGCTCCCCGGATGCGATGACGCCGATCCGCCCCTGGTTCAGTTCGTAACCATGGCAATAGGGGCAATGGAAGACAGATTTTCCCCATCGTTCCTGCAGGCCTGGAATTTCGGGCAGTCGATCGGCAACCCCTGCTGCCAGGATCAGACGCCTGCCTTCCTTCATAGGTTTGCCATCGATTTCGATGGCAAATCCATTGCTTGTCCTCTCTGCGGCTTGTGCCTTGGCATTCAGCCAGTGGACAGTCGGATAGCGTTCGAGCTGGTGGCGGGCCTCGGATACGATGAGGCCGGGTTCACGGCCATCCTGCCCCAGAAAACCGTGCGAGACAGCGGCAAAGCGATTGCGGCGCTCACCGGCATCGATCACCAGGATCTTCCGTCTGGCACGGGCGAGCGGCAGCGCCGCTGAAATGCCTGCAAAGCTGCCGCCGATGATGATGACGTCGAAATGCATAAATAACCTCTCACGGTCGATCCGGTTCATCGCCCGGCGGGACGGCCGAACGTTGCGTCATGGAACTTGTTAAGTTACGTGAAATGGTTTGTCAATAATCATGCAACTAATATTGTTGCATGATTATGCATCTGTTACATCTGTGAACCGCAAACGAGTGAACCAGGCCATGAGACACGACACCCGCTTATCCCGCATGCTGCATGTGCTTGTTCACATGGATCGCCACGAAGGCGCCGCAACATCCGAAACCATTGCAGCGATGCTGGGCACCAATGCCGTTGTCGTGCGCCGAACCATGGCCGGCCTGCGAAATCAGGGGTATGTCCGGTCCGAGAAGGGGCACGGCGGCGGCTGGGTCCTGGCACGCCCTTTGGAGGAGATCACCCTGCTCGACATCCACAACGCCTTGGGCGCGCCGCAACTCTTCTCGATCGGACTGGCGGGCGACAATCCGAACTGCGTCATCGAACAGGCCGTCAACGCCTCGCTTGCCGGGGCGATGCATGAGGCGCAAGCCATCTTGCTGGCGAAGTTTGGCAAGGTCACATTGGCCGCCCTTGCCGAAGAATCCTCCAAGCGATGGGCAAAACCTGCGCACTGCTCTTTAGCAATGGAGCATTCCTAGAATTGCCCTTTTAAGGCTATTTTCTGGACCAAAGATGTTTCCGCCCTCAAGGTCGCTCGAAGGCCGGCGGGACACTCGCGCCAAAGAATGCGGCAATAAACAAGGCCGGGCGAAATCGCACGGCATCGCCTTTTCACACCAGTGCAACGACATCCGTGGTCAATTGTCTGAAGCGACTGAGGGCATCGCGCAGCGGTCCGTTCAGACGCCGCGAACCGCCTCACGATATATAAGGGAATGCGAAAGATATCGTTTGCTTTGTATTGCCTGAAAGCGCACTGTCCGGCCTCCAGCAGCCATTTTCACGGGCGCTGCTGTCTGAGGGCGGTCATGCCCTAGCCCCGACCGAAAGGAGGACTGCATGTCTTCCGAAGTCACCATGAAATATCTGAACAGCGGGGACCTTGGC
>NZ_JABEPH010000193.1:0-11505 GCF_013004495.1 Rhizobium sp. SEMIA 4085 | reverse complement strand
GTCGTCTATAACTCACTTTACGGCGCAACCTCTGGACATCCGACACTTGGATCGGACAGCGAGACCGCCGACCCGAATGATCGCCGCCGCTTCAACATAGCGAAGTTCGGGGCCTATCGGTTGAACACGGCTGCTTCCCTCATGCCCTCCTGGGACAAATCCATTCCTGTCGACGCCAAGGAAAGCTGGCGTGATCCGGCAGTGGTCGAAGCCTACCAAAAGGAGGCGCTGGCGTCCGATTCGACATCTGGCGATCGGAAGCCAGCTGCATTCCGCTCCCCTTCCGGGGCAATGGAAGACAGCTTCTATCTTGCTTCCGGCAGGCAGCTTTGGGACGCTGCATCAATTACCGCACGCGTGCTGGTCATCCGTTCTGAGAACGATTTCTGGAGCCGTCCTGATGACGTAACGACGCTTGAAGGTCACCTCGTCAATGCTGCCCGTGTCCGTAGCGTAACGATTCGGGGCGCCACGCATTATGTCCACCTCGATCGTTCCGAGCGTGGCCGTTTGCAACTCATCACAGAAGTGGTGAGATTGCTCTCGGAATCCGACAACACCGCAAGCCGGTGAGCTCATGTTCAACCGATGGTCACTCCTCTGACTCAAAGAGCCTCTAGGCAGCGGCTGAATTCGGGTCGCGCCAAAGGCTCCCGTAACCGCGGCGATGCCGAGGATCTCGGCAAGGTCGTCTGTGAAGAGTGCCCTGGTGAGCGTCGGTTGGGATACGGGGCTCAAGACCTCGTGCAACGCGGTTCCGTGCTGCCTGGCGGCGGGTGCGATCGCAAACACCGCCCGACGGGCCAAGCGGTGACTGGCAGGCCGCCGATCAGGTGGTCAATCGTGATCGGATAGTGCCGGACCCTGACACCGGTCGCGTTATAGATGGCGTTGGCGATCGCGGCGGAGACACCGCACAGGCCGAGCTCGCCGACCCCCTTAGCCTTCATCGGTGACGACATCGGATCCGTCTCGTCCATGAAAATCACGTCCTGATGAGGGATGTCGGCATGCACTGGTACCTCATAGCCGGCAAGGTCGTGATTGACGAAGAAGCCGCGGCGTGCGTCCACTGCGAGCTCCTCCGAAAGAGCACCACCCGCCCCCATGGTCATCGCGCCGATCACTTGGCTGCGTGCGGTAATCGGATTGAGAATGCGTCCCGCCGCGCACACTGCCAGCATCCGTCTGATGCGCGTTTCCCCCGTGGCGACGTCCACGCCGACCTCGACGAAGTGAGCGCCGAAGGTCGATTGTTGGTGCGTTTCGGAAAGCTTACCCCATTGGATCGTATCTTCACCAACCAGTCCCTCGGCGCCCGCTGCCTCTGCGAGTGACACCGACCGGTTGCCGGAGCGGACCTCGCCGTTTTCGAAGACGACATCGTCGGAATTGAAACCAAGTTTCTGCGCTATGGCTTCCCTCAGCTTCACGCAGGCTGCGTAGACACCCGCCGTCGAACAGTTGCCGCCGAACTGCCCGCCGGAACCGGCGGAAACCGGAAAGCGGGAGTCGCCAAGCCGGACCGCGACCCTGTCGACGGTGACGCCCATCATCTCGGCCGCAGTCTGCGCGATGATGGTGTAACTGCCCGTTCCGATATCGGTCATGTCGGTTTCGACGGTAACGACCCCTTCCCGGGCGAGGCGGACGCGTGCTCCAGAAGGAAGCAGCAGGTTGTTGCGGAAGGCGGCTGCGACGCCAAGGCCGATCAGCCAGTCGCCCTCACGCTTCGACCCCGGTCTTGCCCGCGCGCTCCATCCGAAGCGCTCGGAGCCGAGCTTCAGACATCCGACCAGATCACGGTGCGAGAATGGCCGCTCGGGCTGCTCGGGATCGACCTGGGTGTCATTGATAATCCTAAATTGCACGGGATCGAGACCGAGCTTCTCGGCCATCTCGTCGATGGCGATCTCCAGCGCCATCAAGCCAGGGGCTTCGCCCGGAGCACGCATCGCGTTGCCCTCGGGAAGGTCGAGCGTCGCCAGCCGCATCGCCGTCATGCGGTTCGCGCCCGCGTAGAGCAACCTGGTCTGATTGACGGCCGTCTCGAGCTGTCCGCCTTTTAGATCGCCCGACCAGCTTTCATGGGCGATCGCGGTGATCTTGCCGTCGCGTTCGGCTCCGATGCGTATGCGTTGGATGGTCGCCGGACGGTGGGTCGTGTTGTTCATCATGAATGGACGCGGCAGCGCCACTTTGACAGGTCGCTTCGCAGCCTTTGCTCCAAAGGCGGCAAGGACGGCATCGGCACGAAGAAACAACTTGCCTCCAAACCCGCCGCCGATGAATGGCGACATCAGATGAATTTTATCCTTTTCCACGTCGAGGGTGGTCGCCAGGTCTGACCGCCACCAGTCTATCATCTGGCTCGACGTCCAGACCGTTAGCTCGTCACCATCCCAGGCCGCAATCGAGGCATGCGGCTCCATCATCGCGTGGGACTGGTCCGGCGTCGTGTAGGTTTCGTCGAAAGTGATCGGAGCCGTCCTGAAAGCCGCATCGAAGTCGCCGGCGGCTGAATCCGGCTGCTGGGACTCGTCCGGCTTCACCGCCGAAGCCATCGCCTCTTTGAGGTCGAAGGCGCCCTTCTCTTCGGCATAGTCGACCTTTACCAGTGCTGCGGCTGCGCGGGCTTGTTCGAAGGTTTCGGCCACGACGACGGCGATCGCCTGGTGGTAATGCTGGATTTCATCACCGCCGAAGAGCTTGGCGGTGTTAAACTTGCCCTTCTTCCGTTCGCCGACCTCAGGGGCGGTCACAACCGCGATGACGCCTGGCGCCTTCTTCGCGGCAGAGACGTCCATGGATTTGATGCGACCCTTGGCGATAGCCGCGCCCACGGGGTAGCCGTAGGCGTACGGCACCTTAGCATCGTGCCATTCGTAGGCGTACATCGCCAAGCCCGTCGTCTTGAGCTGGCCGTCAATGCGGTGGATCGGCTGGCCGACGACCTTGAGCTGATCGATCGGGTTCGTAGTTGCTGGCGTATCGAACTGCATGGCTATCCCCTAGCTTCCGAGATCACCGCTGCGAGCGTGCGCTCGACCAGGTTGACTTTGAAACGGTTCTGTTCGGTAGGACGGGCGTCCGCGAGAAGGACACCAGCGGCGGCGCGGGCCCCTTTCGGCAGCTCGGTTTCGGCCGCCTCGACCCGCCAAGGTTTGTGGGCAACGCCACCGACGGCGACGCGACCGGTCCCATCGGATTGAATAACCGCGCCCACGGAAACGAGTGCGAAGGCGTAGGAGGCGCGATCGCGGACCTTCCTGTAGATGTGACGCCCCCCGATCGGCGGTGGGAGAATGACCCCTGTGATGAACTCGCCGCGTTCGAGAACCGTCTCGATATGCGGGGTGTTGCCCGGCAGGCGGTGCAAGTCGGCGATGGGGATGGAACGTGGGCCGCGGCGGGCTGTTCCCGTTTCGACCACCGCCTCCCGCGCGCGCGTGGCGACCGCACGGTCGCTGGGATGGGTGGCGATGCGGGCGTCGCCCGGGCCGACGCCGGCGTGCTGGCGGGTGAAGCCGCCGATGGCCGAACAGCCGCTGCCTGGCTGGCGCTTGTTGCACGGCTGGTTCGGGTCGTAGAAGTACGGACAGCGCGTGCGCTGCAAGAGGTTCCCCGCCGTCGTCGCCTTGTTGCGGAGTTGACCGGAAGCGCCCGCGACGAGCGCTCGGGAGAGCAGCGCGTAATCTCGACGAACGGTTTCATGTGCCGCGAGGTCCGTATTGCGAACCAGGGCTCCAATACGCAGTCCGCCCTCCGAAGTGGGTTCGATCTTGTCCAATCCGAGGCCGTTCACGTCGATCAGATGCGTCGGCGTCTCAATCTCCAGCTTCATGAGGTCGAGAAGGTTGGTGCCCCCGGCGATGAATTTCGCTTCCGGATTGGAGGCGGCCGCCTGGGCCGCGGCCTCGACGGACAAGGCCCGTTGGTAGATGAAGGCTCTCATGCTTTTGTCCCCGCGACTTCGACGATGGCGTCGACAATGTTGGAATAGGCGCCGCAACGACAGATGTTACCGCTCATGCGCTCGCGGATTTCGGCCGGGGTGACAGCCACCTTAGCGGTTAGGTCGCCAGTGACGTGGCTTGGGACGTTTGCCTTGATCTCCTCCAGCACCGCCACGGAGGAACAGATCTGCCCAGGCGTGCAGTAGCCGCACTGAAATCCGTCGTGCTTGACGAAGGCCGCCTGCATCGGGTGGAGATCGCCTGGCTTTCCGAGACCTTCGATCGTCGTAATCTGGTCGCCTTCGTGCATGACGGCAAGCGTCAAACACGAGATGACGCGACGGCCATCGACCATGACGGTGCACGCGCCGCACTGGCCGTGGTCACATCCCTTCTTCGTGCCCGTAAGATGGAGGTGTTCGCGCAGCGCGTCGAGCAGCGTTGTCCTATTGTCGACGTCGAGATTACGCCTCTCGCCGTTGACGGTGAAGGACATCTTCGTCGTGTAGTTCATCGTGTTTCCCGCAGATTGTGCCGCCGCTCCCCCGGCTGCGACGCCGGTGGCCGCGACAGTCGCGGCAGACGAGATAAGCAAATCCCGACGAGAGATTTCGAGTTGAATGGGGTTATGCATGTGCAGCTCCACTTCACGCTGATTGCATGGGGGCGCGTCCAGCCGATCCGGCAAAGGCGCCAGCAGGCTAGATAGAGCAGAAACGATCGATGATTAGGCCTCCCTGCTGCATACACTTATCGATCTGATTCATGAATGGCATTCCGACATACGAGTTGAAGATTATGCCGGCCATGCATCCTTTGTCACACAGCGTTTGGCGCGCCATCGTGAAGTATCCGTTTGGCACATTATCGAACCTATGCCGATAGCCGATATCCTTAAGTTCCTCCTTAGAGCCCCATTTCGTACAGATTTTGAGGATTGATCCAGGGCCGTTAACGCGACGCGGCGAACCCACTATCCAGCCATACGCACCACCGACCGGCCTCGAAGAGCAGGCGAACGACCGTCGAAATGAGGGCAAGAAAACGTCTGAGCCAAATCTTTTTAATGTTTTGCGGTCCTCAGGTCGGGCCGCGCGGACACCAGAGGCGACGGTCACACTTCGTGCTTTCGCCATCGGTCAAGAGATCCGGATAGCGAACGATACTCTTCGTCTGGATCCGAGAACAGCTCGTGCACGCACCGTCTCGTTTCCGGTCCCGTAAGCTTCAACGGCTTCCAGAGCTCGACAAGCAGGATCTTGCAATTCAGCCTCTTGTATCATGACCGTCGAACGGAAGTATGCATCAAATCAGTGGATTGACGCCGTTGAACTCGTTCACTCTCTACCCTTTGGCGAAATTAATATGTCAAGATGCATAGGGAAACATTCAAAAAGGAACCAACTTACATGACGACGACAAACGAAATCGCAGACAAGATCGCCGGTGAACATGGCCTTACCAAAGCCCAGAGCAAGGCCGTTGTAGAGGCGGTCTTCGCCTCGATTACGTCGGCCGCCACATCTGGCGCCGAGACCTCGATCCCGGGCTTCGGCAAGTTCAAGATAAAGGAGACGCCGGAGCGCGAAGGCCGCAATCCCTCAACCGGAGCCACCGTCAAGATCGCTGCCGCAAAGAAGCTCGCCTTCACGCCGGCCAAGGCAGTGAAGGATGCTCTTAACAAGTGATCGTTCGGATCATGGAAGCCCCGCTTTCGGCGGGGCTTTTCGAACAGGCACCGGGGCACTGCGAGTCGTCTAAACCGACGAAACATTATGGGACCGAAGGGCTCCAAGCCTCCGGCCGCACTAATTTGCAAGAGTGAGGAGCAGATGCATCCACTTGGCCAGGATGCGGGCATCCGTTCCGTTCGTTGTAGCGGAATCAAGTCAATTCAATCCTGCGGTGGCAGATTGGCCGGATTCCACACCACTTCCCAAAGGTGGCCGTCAGGATCAGTAAAGTATCCAGCGTATCCACCGTAAAAAGTCTCCTCAGCGGGCTTTACAATATCTGCTCCCGCAAGCCGGGCTTGTTCCATGACCTCGTCAACCTCACGTCGATGTGAGACGTTGTGGCCGATCGAGAATGAGGCGCTGCGCGCGGGCGCTTTCGTCAGACCGCTGTCGTGGGCCAGATCATCCTGAGCCCAAATCGCAAGTTTAACCCCGCTGGAAAGGTCAAAGAACGCGACGGCGCCATGCGCGAACTCACGGCCGACGATCCCTTGAGTGGGTAGTTTCAGGCCGTCACGATAAAAGGCAAGCGAGCGCTCAAGGTGGGCAACACCCAGCGTCAAGACAGAAATACGTGGTTTCATTGACATTCCTCCATCTCAGTCAGCTCCGTCACATCCGAGATCGACCGGGCTTCGATACCAAATAGCGCTGCCGAAGGAGCACTGGCCCGAGAGGTGGCGAAATACTCTGACGGCCGCGGACCTTGCCGAGATCGAGGATGCCGCCGCGACGATCGAAATCGAGGGGGAACGCTATCCGGAACAGTTGATGGCCGCTACTGGGCGCTGACGCTTGGACCGGTTGACGCGGAGCTATGCCCGCGCGGGTGGAAAAGTCGGCTTCGTCGGTGCCCTGCACGGTGTGCAGCTCGACGGACAGGGCTGTTTTTCGCGCAAAGCTGCTCGGCGCTCCGGCCCAGTCCGCCGCTTCCTGCCGACAGGTTTTCGACCTCGAACTACCGCTTGCCGATGTCGTCGAAGGCTATCGCGCCATGCACGAGCGCCGCAATCAAGACGCTGCTCAGGGGTCAAACTGGACGTCGACTACGCAGTCCGGTCATCGAATCGTATTTGTCACCCCGCCTCACGCACGAGACGCGGCGCGCTACTGGCGAGCTAGCGTTCACGGGAGCAGACCATGGAAGAGGAAAGCCAGATGAAGAAGATTGCCGCAGGCATCGGCATTTCCGCTCTCGCCGCGGCAGGCGTCGAGGCTCAGGAACGTCGCCGGGTCGCTCCAGCCGCCGTCTACGACATCGCCCCCGGCCTTGCCCACTTCACAGACGATGTTCTCTTCGGCGAGGTTGTCTAATCGCGTTCCGTTCGTCAAGGTGGTCTGGGCATTCGGCATCTGCGCCGTGTTGCGAGACAGGCCACGCGGCGGGAGTTGAGTGGTTTGGGTCAGGCCTCAGCGGCCATGTTTCCTTCAGAGCTGTCCGGTGCTGGGAGCAGGGTTGTCTCCGCGGTCGATATAGGGTCGCCGCACGATGGGTCTTCGCAGGTAAGATCTTCCTATGTTTGGGACGCAGTCTCAGTGAGTTGCAGCCGCGCTAACGGAATGATCCAACCCACGTCCGCAGCAGGGACACTCAGTGCTTCAAATCGGGTTTGACGCGCTGAGGTGAGAAGGCTGGCACCTCGCTTATGCTGTTGCGCCAGCCAATCCGTTGAAGACTTCTCCTGTTTTGAGCATGCTGTGCATGATGACCGCGAGCTTTCGCGCGACCGCCACTGCTGCGCGCTTGAAGCCCAACCGCTGACGCAGCTTGAGCCCCCAGTTTTTGAGAGTGCTCTCGTTCCTGGCACCGGTTCTCGTGAGGATCACGGTCGCCGCTTCATAAAGCAGTCCCCGCAAATGGTTGTCGCCTCTTCGCGAGATGTGGCCGTCATAATCCACCTCGCCTGACTGGTAGCGCCGCGTTGTCAACCCGAGCCAGGCGCCAACCGAGCGCGACGTTTTGAAGTTTTCTGGATCTTCAATGGCCGCGATATACGAGACGGCCGTGACGGCACCAATCCCCGGGATTGTCATCAAAAGCTTCGTCTCTTGGCTTTGCCGCGCCGCTGCGAGCAACTGGTGATCAAGATCGGCTCCGCGCTTGCGTATGTCGCGCCAGGCCTCAAGTAGAGGCAATATGATCCTTGCCAGGCCGTCATTCCCATCTAGGAGTTCCCTCACATTGCCATCAAATACCCGACCTGTCCCTTTGGGGACGATGAGACCGAACGTCTTCATCAGGCCGCGGATCTGGTTGCTAAGCTGGGTTGAGATTCTCAGGAGCTGATTGCGAGCCGCCACAAGCGTGCGCGTCAGCATGCTGTCGAACGCCTTTACCCGGACGGCCTTGTAGAAGCCGGCTTCGGCCAGTTGCGCCAAGCCATCCGCATCATTGGCATCTGTCTTGTTGAGCGTCTCGTCCAATACCTTTTGCGCGTGCCGCGCTTCAATGCAGATCGCCGGAACCCCCTCGGCCGTCAGCGCGTGATAGAACCATGTCGACAACGGCCCCGTCTCGAACACAACGCGCCTGGCGTGCGGCGCATGCTTGCGGATCATCTGCGCCAGAAGCTTTGGATCCGACGGGCACTTTCCCCGCCAGATCCGCTTACCGTCCTGTCGTATCGAGATCGCAGTATCTTTCAATGAAACGTCCAGGCCTATATATTGGTCCACGGTTGCTCTCCGTTCGATGTTTGGGCCCGGTTCCAATCGTGAGCCCGTTTTACCATCTTATCGGGGGCAACCACCCCCGCCAGCCATCATCTTATAAAAATGGCCTGGGGCGATCGCGCCGCGATTACCCCATGTTTGGGAACGAGCAGAACTTGCACCTCGCGATCGGAGCCTCGTCACCGGTCTCGGCGATCATCTCGACCGGCAAAACTGGCAGATCGGCGGTCATGTCCGGCATGCCCTCGACAACGGCGTCAAAGCCGGAGAGATTGGCGAACTGATCACCCAGCTCGCCTTTTATTCCGGTTGGCCGAACGCCATCTCCGCCGCGGCAGAGACTAAAACGGTATTTGACGAGCGTAACATCGCTCCGGTCAAGAGCAGTGTGGCGGCCCGGATCGAGCTCGAGGCTGCCGCCGAGGCGGCACGGGCAGCAACGATCAATACTTCCGTCGCGCCGAACTCCGCGGGGCTTGCCGATCTGACAAACCGCGTGCTTTTCGGAGACCTCTGGCAGCGGCCAGACTTTTCGGCCCGCGACCGCAGCCTGGTAACCATGTCGGCGCTGATTGCCATTGGACAACCGGAGCAGCTTCCTTTCCATGCTAACCGGGCGATGGACAACGGCTTGACCCGCGCTGAAGCATCCGAGGTTGTAACCCAGATTGCCTTCTACGCGGGCTGGCCACGAGCCATGTCCGCAGTGCAGATACTCCAGCGGGTGTTCGACAGTCGGGAGGCCGTCTCTAAAGCATCTGCCGCCTCGGCCGATCTTAAGATAACCCGCGTGAATCAGGGCCGGGCCAGGGCTCCCGAACAATATTTCACGGGCGAGGTTGAGACCTCTGGCTTCTATCGGGCGATGCGCCCGCCCGTATAGGCGGGGCGACCGTATCTTTCCCGGCTGGAGCCCGCACGGCATGGCATACCCACCCGCTTGATCAAACGCTCTTCATCATCTCCGGCCGCGGCTGGATTCAGACAGAAGGAAAGCCTATCGAGCAAGTGGGACCGGGCGACGTGGTCTGGATACCGCCGCTGGTCAAGCACTGGCACGGCGCCTCGGCAGGCGAGCCGATGACGCATTTTGCCGTGGCCGAAGCCTTAAACGGTAGTTCGGTCACTTGGATGGAGAAGGTTTCCGACGAAGACTACGGCAAGGGTCGCGAACTCGATTGACTGGCCGGCGGAGCCTGACGGAGGAACCGACGCGGAACAGGATCTTAAGGCGAACTCTTCCAAAGGGCTGTCTCTGAGCAGCCGCAAGGTGCGGCATGGGCACCGCGCAATCAAAAGAGCTCCACGAGCTGCGTGGCATTTCTGCGGCAAATCATCCTCGCAATTGCGGAAGCAAGATCCATAAATTCAACGTTATCGCACTTGGCTGGAGCGTGCTTCTAGCTCCCGCTATGATTGCGGGTTCGTTACAGGCTGGCGGTTTAGGGAGGCAAGGCTTTAAACGGGAGGGCAACGAAAAATTGCCCTCCCGCAAACGATCAGGCGACTTCTGCAGAGAAACGCGCAAATAGCGGCTTAAGGCGGGGATGACGCGCCGCCTGGGGCGGATGAATCTCTACGCTTCGGCCGGATTTCGTCTCGCGCCTGAGCCATTCGCTGATGGTCTCTGCACTGGTGTGATCCATGTAAAGCAGGTGTTTGCCGATAATACTGACTTTACGGCCTTCGGGCAGTCCTTCGAGCGTGCTAAGCAGCACCGGCACGTCCTTGCAGGTCACCGCTCCCCTTAGCCGGACATGAATTTCGTCGTCAACCTCGGAATGCCTGATTGCGAGCTTTCGGCGCAGATAAGGAAGGATCTCGAGGATCGACAGCGCAAGGCCGAGCGCCACCCCGACCAGCAGGTCCTGCAGGACGACCATGGCCACCGTGACGGCCCAGATTCCAACCGGCATGAGACCATGGTGTTCGAACAGGTGGCGCACATGGTGAAGGCTAATCAGCCGCCAGCCGGTGACGAGCAGCACGGCGGCGAGCGCCGTCAAGGGTACCATTTCCAGCAATCCCGGCAAAAGCGCAACAAGGCCTAGGATCCATACGCCATGCAATACTGCCGAGGTGCGCGTGCGAGCCCCGGCCTGGATGTTGGCCGATGAACGGACGATAACACCGGTGATAGGCAATGCCCCGAGCAATCCGCAAAGCCCGTTACCGACGCCTTGGGCGAAAAGCTCCTTGTTGAAACGCGTGCGTCCCCCGTCATGCATGCGGTCGACAGCGGCCGCCGAAAGAAGCGTTTCGGCGCTCGCAATGACGGCAATCATCAGGATCGTCAAAATAATGCCGGGTTGCACTAGCTGGCCAAAACTCTCGGCCGTCGGTATCGATATGCTCTGTGCCAGTGAGGCAGGCACTTCCACACGGGCAATAGGGAGTTCAAGAGCGGTCGTCAGGACCGTCGCGGCAGCAACGCCGACAAGCGCCCCCGGAACCAGCGCCAGCCATTTGGGCCGGAATTGTTCCCAGCAGACCATCGCGAGGAGGGCGAGAAGACCGACCAGTAGCGCGACGGCCTCGTTGGTCACGCTGGCGCCCCACAATCTACCGACACTCTCGTTTATCGCGGTGACATTCTCAATGCCGCCGGCGGAGGGTTAGGCATCCATGAGCACGTGGACCTGTCCGAGGATGATCAAAATGCCGATGCCGGCCAGCATGCCATGAACGACGGCCGGCGAAATTGCTCTGAACCAGGAGCCGATCCTGAGGAAACCCGCCAAGATCTGCAGGAGGCCTACGATGAGCAGCACGGGACCGAGCATGGCAACGCCGTACTGTTCGACGAAGCCGAAGACGATGACGGCAAGACCGGCGGCAGGCCCGGAGACCTGAAGAGGCGAGCCCGCCAGCAGGCCGACAACGAGGCCTCCTATGATACCGGAGATAAGCCCCATGGCCGCTGGTACCCCGGAGGCGATCGCAATTCCCAGGCAGAGAGGAATGGCGACAAGGAAAACCACCAGAGACGAAGCGAGGTCGCGCGAGAGGGCAGAGCCGTTGTTTATCAGGGCACTACTCCCCGCCAAGCGCGGAGGCAACCCGCGGGATGAGATGCGGGTGGGCTCGTCCGGGGAGGGCGACCGGCAGCGGACCTCCGCACGGCACCTCGGTACACGCGC